>JBDSNK010000086.1:0-9258 GCA_039915385.1 Dokdonella sp. | reverse complement strand
GCTCGTCCGAAGACATCGCGCGCATCGTGCATGCACATCCGACTTTGAGCGAGGCCGTGCACGAAGCGGCACTGGCTGTCGACAAGCGAGCGATTCACAAGGCGAATTGATGGGCGAACGGGAGAGCCACCTAGTCCTCAGCGATGCCGTTGCCCGTCATCCCGGCGCAGGCCGGGATCCATTTTTGCTCTCGCTTTCGGAGCAGGGAGCAAAATGGATTCCGGCCTGCGCCGGAATGACAGTGAAAGGCAACACTCATTCGGCATGAGCCATTACGATGGAACGCCATCCCTGCGTCTATATCTTGGCTAGCTCTGAACGCGGCACGCTGTACATCGGAGCTACGTCGGACCTCATCAAGCGCGTTTGGGAGCACAAGAGCGACGCGGTCGAAGGTTTCACGAAGAAATATCGCGTTCACGATCTGGTCTGATTCGAGCAGCACGACACCATGGAGTCGGCGATTCTTCGCGCAAAGGCCATCAAGGAATGGAAGCGCGCCTGGAAACTCAGACTCATTGAAGAAGCCAATTCGGCGTGGCGGGATTTGTATGCTGATCTTATGTAGCGTGAGGTCGATGGATTCCGGCTTTCGCCGGAATGACGAGCTGAAAATATGAACCTCACCACGCCTTTTCCCGCCTTCCGTATCCACAGCGACACCAGCGGCTATCGCGCCGGCATCGAGCAGATGTGCGTCGACGAGCTTTCGCCGGGCGAAGTCCTGGTCAAAGTTGCCTACTCGTCGGTCAACTACAAGGACGCGTTGGCTGGGACCGGCAAGGGCAAAATCCTGCGCAAGTTTCCGCTCAATGGCGGTATCGACGTAGCAGGCTACGTCGCCGCGTCGACCGATCCTGCGTTCAAGGAAGGCGACCAGGTGTTGTGCACCGGCTGCGGCCTGTCGGAAACGCGCGATGGAGGTTATGCCGAATACGCGAGGCTCGAATCGAAATGGACGATTCCGTTGCCGGCCGGGCTGACTTTGCGCGAATCGATGGCGCTCGGCACGGCCGGTTTCACCGCCGCCCTGTCGCTGTTCCAGATGGTGCGCAACGGGCAGACACCCGAGATGGGTCCGATTGTCGTCACCGGCGCAACCGGCGGCGTCGGCTCTCTCGCGATCGATATACTCACCTGCGCCGGCTTCGAGGCGCATGCGATTACCGGCAAGGTCGACCAGTTCGACTACCTGATCGGCCTCGGCGCGAAGCAGTGCATAGCGCGCGAAGGTCTGCATTGGGGCCAGCGCCCCCTCGAAACAGCGCGCTGGGCTGGCGCCATCGACAACGTCGGCGGCGACATGCTGGCCGGCCTGAGCCGGGTGATTCATCCCTACGGCAACATCGCCAGTTGCGGACTTGCCGCCTCGGCAGACCTCGCTACAACGGTGATGCCGTTCATCATTCGGGGCCTTAGTCTGCTCGGCATCGCCTCGGCCGGGACCGCACGACCGATGCGCGAGCAGGTATGGGAACGCCTTGCCGGCGACTGGAAACCGGCTCATTTGGGAGCAATAGCGCAGCGGGAGGTAGCGCTTGCTGACATTCCCACAGTTTTCGATACCATGCTGGCTGGTAAATCGCTCGGCCGCACGGTTGTGAAAATCAGCTGAGCGGCGCTAGCAGAAGGAGCGATGCGCGTCTAGAATGGACCCTTCAACAGGGGAAACGAAGAAATGTCCAGAGTACTGATTGTCGACGACTCACCGTCGCAGCTAGTCGGCATGCAACGGACGGTCGAGAAGCTCGGCCACCAGGTCCTCACCGCTGAGGATGGCGCTGCCGGCGTCGAAGTCGCGCGTCGTGAATTGCCGGACCTGATCCTGATGGACGTCGTGATGCCGAACCTCAACGGGTTCCAGGCAACGCGCACGATTGCCAAGGATCCGAAAACCAGCCATATCCCGATTGTGCTCGTCACGACCAAGGATCAGGACACCGATCGCGTCTGGGGCATGCGTCAGGGCGCCAAGGCCTACGTGACCAAGCCGATCGACGACGCGGAACTGACGCGCGTCATCAAGGAATATCTGCCGGCCGCCTGAACAGGTCGCCCGCACGGGTCCGCGCGCGATCACGCGCGCGGATGGAATTCAAACAATGCTGCCATTCCCTCGTACGCTGCACGCTGTGCGTCGGTCTCGGCCTTGGGCACATGAACTTCCAGCGTGACGATCTGATCGCCCGGCATCTTGCCTGGCCAGCCACGTCCGCGTAGCCGCATTTTGCGCCCGCCGTCCGAACCCTCCGGAATGCGCAACTCGACATTGCCGCCGAGTGTCGGCACCGTCACAGTGGCGCCGAGCGCCGCTTCCCAAGGCGCCACTGGAAGGGTAAGCAACACGTGGGTTCCTTCCAGGCGGAAACGCGAGTCTTCGCGCAGGCCGACCTCGAGAATCAGATTGCCCGCCGTACCTCCATTCGTGCCAGGGTAACCCTGCCCACTCAGTCGAATCTGTTGCCCGGAGACGATGCCAGCTGGAATCTTCACCTCGAGGGTACGTTCACCCTGGCCATCGCGCAGGCTGATGCGCTCGCGCCCGCCCTGATATGCCATAACGAGGTCGACGGTGATCTGAGCATGCAGATCGCGCCCGCGGCGCGGACCAGCGCGGCCGCCGCCGGCCCGATTGCCGAACAGCGATTCGAAGAAGTCGCTGTAGTCGCCATCGCCGTCGCCACCCGTCTCGCGCCGCCAGTTCGGTGGCGCTCCGCGAAATTCGTCACCGCCTCGATAACCACCGGCGCGGATCTGATCGTATTCCTTGCGACGAGCGGGCTCGCGTAGCGCCTCGTAGGCTTCGTTGATCGACTTGAATTTCTCCTCGGCCCCCGTTTCCTTGCTGACGTCCGGGTGGTATTTGCGCGCCAGCCGCCGGTACACCGTCTTGATTTCAGCATCGGCTGCGTCGGGCTTGACCCCGAGGATTTCGTAGTAGTCCTTGAACTCCATTCCTTACCTCGAAACTTCAAAAACGAAAACGGCCCGCGGTTGCGCAACCGCGGGCCGGGATCACATTATCCAGCACGCTGCACATTTGGGGCAGCGTACCAAAGCCATCACGTCGGCATAAGCGTAGCGTTTCCTCAGCCGTTGATGACGATACGGCGCGGCGTCGTCTCGGGCTTCTTCGGGATCGAGATCTCGAGCACGCCGTTGCGGCCCACGGCACTGACGCTCTCGCAATCGGCGCTATCGGGCAGCGCGAAACGGCGGTCGAAACGGCCGTGCAGGCGCTCGCTACGTGTCGAGGTGATGCCCTCGCCCACCGTTGTCGCCCTGCGCTCGCCCTTCAGGGAAAGCGCGCCCTTGTCCATCTGGATTTCGATGTCGGCAAGATTGACGCCCGGCAGATCGGCGAGGATCACGAAACGCGTGGACTCCTCACGGATGTCGACGCGCGGAACCCACGCCTGCGCCTCGTCGGTGGCGACCTCATCGGCAGCATGACGGAAGAAATGGTTGAGGGCGTGCCGGGACGGGATGTGGGCACGCACGAACAACGGATTGTGTTGGCTGACGAACATGTGTCTCTCCGCATAGGGGTGCGGCAAGAACGCCGCGATGACCGGAAAATTGGTACGCCCAACGGGGTTTCAAGGGATGCATCTTTCAAGGGCCGTAACGCGATGGCGTCGACACAGTTATGATTCCGCCTCAATCCTGCAGGTATTTCCCATGACGATCCAGATTGGCGAGCGTATTCCGGGCGCGACTTTGAACGTACTCAAGGACGGCGTACAACCGATTTCGACCGAGGATATTTTCTCGGGCAAGAAGGTCGTTCTTTTTTCCGTACCGGGCGCCTTCACGCCCACCTGTTCGGCGCGCCATCTTCCCGGCTACGTCGAGCACTTCGATACGTTTCGCCAGCGCGGCATCGACGTCGCCTGCATTGCGGTCAATGATGCGTACGTGATGGACGCATGGGCGAAGACACAGCAAGTGCCCGATGGACTCATGATGCTCGCTGACGGCAACGGTGCGTTCGCGCAGGCCCTCGGGCTCGAGATGGACGCGACGCGCTACGGCATGGGAATACGCGGCAAACGCTTCGCGCTGTTCGCCGAAGACGGCGTCGTGAAGCAACTTCATGTCGAGGCGCCGGGCGAGTTCAAGGTATCCAGCGCGGAGTCGATGCTCGAAGCGATCGGCTGATTGCATTCGATTGCACACATATAGCGGGAGCGTCCTCAGCCGCCATGCCTGAAAGCCCTCCCCTTCAAGGGGAGGGTCGGATGGGGATGGTGTTGCGCCACTCGGCGACAAGCGTCGCGGCCGAAACCGCTCCCACAGTCCATCAGCACGACCGCCGGCGAATTCGCTGCCGTCGCTGACGATCGCACCAGCCGCCGCTACTCGCTCGGCGGCAGCGACTGCGGTGCGCTATCACCTTCGACGGAAACTGCATCGGCAGCGTCATCGTCGCCGAGCGAATCGACCTTCACGACACCCACCAGCGCCTCGTCGGCAGGCAGGCGAATCAGGGTCACACCTTGCGTGTTGCGGCCCACGAGCGCGATCTCGCTTGCGCGCGTGCGCACGAGGGTGCCTTGGTTCGAGATCAGCATCAGCTCGTGGCTCTCGCCAAGCTGGACCGCGCCAATCAGCGCGCCGTTGCGCTCGGAGCACTGGATCGCGATCACGCCCTGAGTGCCACGACCCTTGCGCGGGTAGTCGACGAGCGGTGTGCGTTTGCCGAAACCGCGTTCGGTTGCGGTGAGGACATCGTCCTCGCCTTCGCGGACGATCAAGCTGACAACCTGCACGCCTTCGGCCAGACGCATGCCTCGCACGCCGGTGGCGGTGCGGCCCATCGAGCGCACCGAATTCTCGTCGAAGCGCACGGCCTTTCCGTTTGATGCGAACAGCAGAATGTCGCGCGCACCATCGGTAATCTGCACATCGACCAGGGCATCGCCCTCATCGAGGCCAATTGCAATTTTTCCGCGCTGCAGCTGGTATGCGAACTCGGTCAGCGGGGTCTTCTTCACGGTTCCGTTGCGGGTCGCGAAGAATACGTAACGGTCTTCGCTGAACTCGCGCACCGGCTGCACGGCCTGCACCTTTTCATCGGGTTCAAGCGGCAACAGATTCACGATCGGCTTGCCGCGCGCGTTCGGTCCCGCATCCGGCAACTTGTAGACCTTGAGCCAGAACACGCGGCCGGCGCTGGTGAACACGAGCAGGATGTCGTGCGTGTTCGCGATCCACAGGCGCTCAACGAAATCTTCTTCCTTCATGTTGGTCGCGGAACGACCTCTGCCGCCACGGCGTTGCGCACGATAGATGCTTGCAGGCTGGCGCTTCGCATAGCCCGCATGCGACAGCGTGACGACGACGTCCTCGGGTTCGATCAGATCGAGGATGTCCAGGTCTTCCTGGCTGACCTGGATTGCGGTACGGCGCGCATCGCCGTACTGCTCCTTCAGCGCGACGAATTCGTCGCGAATGATCTTCAGCAGCACGTCGGGACTCTCGAGAATCTCGATGAGCCCGGCAATCGTGTGCAGCAGTTCCTTGTACTCGTCGCTGAGTTTTTCCTGCTCCAGTCCGGTCAGGCGGTTCAGGCGCATCTCGAGGATTTCTTTGGCCTGGATCTCGGACAACTGATAACCATCGGCCTGCAGGCCGTTCTCGACCGATATCTCTTCCGGCCGCGATGCCTCCGCACCGGCAGCCGCAAGAAGCGCACGCACCATGCCTGGCTCCCAGCGACGGGCTAGCATGCGTTGCTTCGCTTCGTCCGAATTCGGCGAGGTCTTGATCAGCTCGATCATCTCGTCGATGTTCGCAAGTGCAACCGTCAGACCTTCGACGATGTGCGCACGCGCACGCGCCTTGCGCAGATCGAAGATGGTACGACGGGTGACGACTTCGCGCCGATGGCGGATGAATGCATCGAGAATCTCGCGCAAGCCGAGCGTGCGGGGCTGGCCGTCGAGCAAGGCCACCATGTTGATGCCGAAGGTAACCTGCAGCTGGGTCTGCTGAAACAGATTGTTGAGCAGCACGTCGGCCGACGTATCGCGACGCACTTCGATGACGACGCGCAGGCCGTCCTTGTCCGATTCATCGCGCAGTTCGGTAATGCCCTCGATGCGCTTTTCCTTGACCAGCTCGGCAATTTTCTCGATCAGCCGCGCCTTGTTCACCTGGTACGGCAGTTCGCTGACGATGATCGTCTCGCGACCGTTATCCTCGGTTTCGATGTCGGCCTTGGCACGCACCAGGATACGGCCGCGCCCAGTCTTGTACGCCTCGACGATCCCGGCAGAGCCGTTGATGATTCCCGCCGTCGGAAAATCCGGTCCGGGCACGAGACGCATGAGGTCGTCGAAACCAAGCTCCGGATCGTCGATGAGCGCGATGCAAGCAGACAGCACTTCAGTGAGATTGTGCGGCGGAATATTCGTCGCCATGCCAACCGCGATGCCGGACGAGCCATTCACCAGCAGATTCGGGATCCTCGTCGGCAGGACCGTCGGCTCGAGTTCTTTCTCGTCGTAGTTAGGCTGGTAGTCGACCGTTTCCTTGTCGATGTCCGCGAGCAATTCCGACGCCAGCCGCTCCAGGCGGCACTCGGTGTAGCGCATCGCCGCCGCTTCATCACCGTCGACGGAACCGAAGTTGCCCTGGCCATCGACGAGCATGTAGCGCATCGAGAAATCCTGCGCCATGCGCACCAACGCGTCATAGATGGACGAGTCGCCATGCGGATGGAATTTACCCATCACCTCGCCCACCACGCGCGCGCACTTGACGTACGGGCGGTTCCAGGAGGTATTCGCTTCGTGCATTGCATAGAGGGTGCGCCGATGCACTGGCTTCAGGCCATCGCGCACGTCTGGCAGCGCGCGCCCGACGATCACGCTCATCGCGTAATCGAGATAACTCTTGCGGACTTCGTCCTCGATGTTGACGCGAATGACTTCTTTGGCCAGCTCAGCCATCAGGAAACCTCTGCAAGTCTTGAATTCCGGAAGCGCGTCGTGTCTGCAGAGTTTTTCGGCATGGAAAAACAAACCGCAGGCGACGTTCGCGCGGGTCGCGCACAGGCCTTGCGGCGCGCGCGAGCACAACACGAAATCTTACCATGCGAGGGGCTGCAACGCAGGTTTTTCGCTGCCGAAAGCGGGACTTACGCTCTCCGCAAGGCAGCTGGCGCCGGCTCCTCGGACCATCAGAAAAGCCGACGTCCCTCGGGAGCTGCTTGAGCGCAATTTTTCGAACGCTACTGGTGCGTCCGATCTTCCTTCGGGGCGCGAAAAATCCAGTACTTGGAGCTCAGGAAATTCACGATCGCGCCGGCCACCGAACCCGCCGCAACACCAATCGCAGGCCAGTCGGTACGCACCAGAGGCCACACCGAAATACAGACAACGTAGGCACCATAGTTCAGCGCAAAACCAATCGCCATTGCGACGAGATAGCGCAGCAGCTCGCGCCGTCGACTGCCGCCTCCATGGCCGGCAAAGGTATAGCGCCGATTGAATCCCCACGTTGTCGTCGCTGCCGCGAGGAACGAAACGACGCGGGCGCCATATGGATTGATCGCGAACTCGCGCACCAGCCATTGCACGACACCGGCATCGACGACGAACCCGATCACACCGACGATCGCGAACAGCAGGATTTGCTTGCGCAGCATGCTCTTCCCTTGTTCCGAATGTCAGCGTCGACTGCCGAACATGCCGCCCATGCGTTTTGCATCAGGACGCTCGACGATGCCGCGCTCGGTAACGATCGCATCGATCAAGGTTGCTGGCGTCACGTCGAACACGGGGTTCCACGCCGTGGCACCTTCGATCACGGTGCGTTGTCCGCCATAGGCAAAAAGTTCATCCGGCGAACGCAATTCGATTTCGATAGACGCGCCGTTCTGCGTCGACATGTCGACCGTCGATGACGGCGCGACGACCATGAACTTGACGCCGTGATGGCGCGCGCTGATGGCGAGTTGATAGGTGCCGATCTTGTTGGCGGTGTCGCCGTTCGCAGCGATCCGGTCGGCGCCGACGATGACCCACTGGACGGCACCTGATTTCATCAGGTGCGCTGCAGCGGAATCAGCGACCAGAGTTGCCGGAATCGCGTCACGCAACAGCTCCCAGATCGTCAGGCGCGCACCCTGCAGCCACGGTCGCGTCTCGCCGGCAAACACGCGGGTGATTTGGCCGCTGCTAACGCCCGCGCGGATCACACCCAGGGCCGTTCCAAAACCTGCGGTTGCGAGCGAGCCAGTGTTGCAATGAGTGAGCACGCCGACATCCGTGCCGAGCAGGGCCGCACCCAGCTCGCCCATGTGCCGGTTCGCGGCGAGATCCTCGTCCTGGATCGCCTGCGCCTCGCGGGCCAGCGCGTCGGCGTCCGCATCGCGCGCGATTGCACGCTTCATGCGATCCAGCGCCCACATGAGATTGACCGCCGTCGGTCGAGCAGCGCGCAACAGCGCGAGTGCAGCGTCTAGTTGCGCAGGATCGCGCTGCGCCGCAATGACGACGCCCCAGGCGGCCGCAATGCCGATCGCGGGCGCACCGCGCACCACCAGATCACGGATCGCCTCGGCGACGTCGGCGGACGTCTCGCAATCGACGTAGGTTTCCTCAGCCGGCAAGCGGCGCTGGTCAAGCAAGCGCAGGTGATCGCCCCGCCAAAGTACGGCGCGGATCGAATCGTGGCTGGTCGAGGACGAGGTGCTCATACGCAATACCTGACGGCCGGCAACATCACGGTGTGCCGGACATTGGAAAGAGGGGCGGGCTAGGAGGCGCGCAGGGTAGCAGGGGCAGCCGCAATGCGACCAGCGGCGCAAGGACGGGAGCATGCTCCCAGCCCGCACAAGACAGCTTGTACAGCGACGAATGCACGCCTTAAACCAAGCCCACAGCTCGTCAAGCGCTATACAAGAGAGGCCAGACCGAGATCCGACCTTTTGCACATCTGGTGGGCGGTGCAGGGATCGAACCTGCGACCCTTGCCGTGTGAAGGCAATGCTCTACCGCTGAGCTAACCGCCCAATATTCCCGAATGTCACGTGGACCGCAAGCGGCCTGCCCTTGCACGGCTTTGCGGACAAGCAAGTGCTGTGCATTCCGTCCTGCCATTGCGGCGCGGCAGGAAGGGACTGGTGCCGGAAATAGGAATCGAACCTACGACCTCATCATTACGAATGACGCGCTCTACCAACTGAGCTATTCCGGCAAGGGGCGCGGAGTATAGACGCTGTCCGAAACTGCGACAACTGGGCAATCA
>JBDSNK010000074.1:0-7871 GCA_039915385.1 Dokdonella sp. | reverse complement strand
TCAGTCGCGATGCTCTTGAGCCCTCCCCTTCAAACGGAGGGTTGGGTGTGGATGGTGTCGCTCGGTGTAAGTCCAGGCCAGAGCATCGCGGCTTCCGCCGCTCCCACAGGAGCCGCGCTGCGCGGGAAACACGCGGATCAATGCTCCTCGCGCAACCAGCGCGCGGCATCGAGCGCGAAGTAGGTCAGCACGGCATCGGCGCCAGCACGGCGGATACCGGTCAGCGCTTCGAGCACGCAGGCGCGTTCGTCGATCCAGCCGTTCTGCGCGGCGGCTTTGAGCATCGCGTATTCACCGCTGACCTGGTAGGCGAAGGTCGGTACACCGAAGTGATCCTTCACGCGACGCACGATATCGAGGTAGGGCATGGCCGGCTTGACCATCACCATATCCGCACCTTCGTCGATGTCGAGCGCGATTTCGCGCAAGGCTTCATCGCTGTTCGCCGGGTCCATCTGGTAGGTGTACTTGTTGCCTTTCCCGAGATTGCCGGCGGAGCCGACCGCGTCGCGGAACGGGCCATAGAACGCGGAGGCGTATTTTGCGGAGTAGGCAAGGATGCGCGTGTGGATATGCCCTGCCTCCTCGAGCGCCGCGCGGATCGCACCGATGCGTCCGTCCATCATGTCGGACGGCGCGACGATGTCGGCGCCGGCCTGCGCGTGCGATACCGCCTGCTTGACCAGCGCTTCGACGGTGAGGTCGTTGACGACATAGGCCGCCTCGTCGATGAGGCCGTCCTGCCCATGTGTCGTGAACGGATCGAGTGCGACATCTGTGATCACGCCAAGCTCGGGGAAGTCCTGCTTGAGCGCGCGCACCGCGCGCTGGGCCAGACCATCCGCATTCCAGGCCTCGCGCGCATCCAGCGACTTCACCTCCTGTGGCGTGACAGGGAATAACGCAAGCGCCGGCACGCCCAGCTTCTGTGCCTGTTCGGCGAGGCTCATCAACAGGTCGATCGAGACACGATCGACGCCGGGCATCGAGGGAACGGGCTCGCGCACGCTACGGCCTTCACACACGAATACCGGCAGGATCAGGTCGGCTGGGGTCAGGTCGGTTTCGCGCATGAGGGCGCGCGAGAACGAATCGCGGCGCATGCGGCGCATGCGGGTTTGCGGATACGACATCGGCTACTCGTCGTCGGGATCTGGGAGGTGCCCGATTGTACGCGCGGGTGTCTGATCCACTGCGCGGCAGCTCGCCGCACGTCAAATAAGGTCTACTTTCGATCATTGCCGCGCCGCAACGATCAAAAACTGTTAAGCACTCGTTAGTTTAGGGGCGGTTAACATGGTCCAGTACATGCAAGGCCCAGCGGTACCTGACCTGAATACAGCGACAGAGAAAGAAAAATGCTTTCCCCGATCATTTTGGCCGCACTTTGTGCGATTGCGCTTCTGGTCCTCGCCTCGGTGCGACGGATTCCCGAGGGGCATGTTTATGCATACCGGCGCATGGGTGGCCATGTACGGATCGTCGGCGCAGGCACACATCTGGTCATGCCTCTGGTTGAGCGCGTCACCCGCAAGATCAGCCTTGCCGGCGCCGCGGTTCCGGTTGAGGGCTTGGAGCGCGGCGCTCAGAATTTTCGCAGTGTCGTCTATTTCCAAGTACTCGATCCCGAGCGAGCCGAGGTCGTGATCGAGGATGTCGACGGGCTTCTGCGCGCAGCAACCCGCCGCGTTTTCGCCGAAAACGGCTTGCCGGAGGCGCTGGATGCACGTCGTGTCTGGTTGAAGCAGTCGCTGAATGCCCAGCTGCGCGAGCGCGGCCTGTTGATCGCACGCGTGGACCTTGCAGCCCAGGACCAAGCGGGCAACTAAGCTAGCCGCTCAGCGCCCGCCGCCGTCTTCATGGCCTGCGGAGTGCGTGTTTTCTGTCCTTCGATGGATTTTCGTCGCGTCCGCGCCGATACTGCGCGCCCCGTATTGTTGCGATCGCCATGACTGACCGCCGCGCGCCTGACAGTGACCGGCTGCGGCAGCGCCTGTGCGCGGGCCTTGCAGCGCTCGCGCTCGATCTGCCTGAAGCCGTCATTGCGCGGCTGCTCGCCTATGTCGACCTGCTCGCACGCTGGAACGCCGCCTACAACCTGAGCGCAGTGCGCGATCCGCTGGAAATGGTCACGCGCCATTTGCTCGATTCGCTCACGATCGTTCCCTATGTGACAGGCGCGACACTGGCCGACCTTGGCACGGGGGCGGGCCTGCCCGGCATTCCGCTTGCGATCCTGGTACCCGAGCGCGCGGTCACCCTGGTCGATTCGAACGGCAAGAAAACCCGCTTTCTTCGCGCCGCCGTGCGCGAACTGGCGTTGACCAATGTCAGCATTGCCGAAAAGCGCGCAGAAGCCGTCACAGGGTCCTTTGAATGCATCACCGCGCGCGCCTTTGCCAGTCTTGCCGATATGCTGGACTGGGGCGGCCATCTGCTCGCACCGACGGGTGTCTGGCTGGCGTTGAAGGGCCGCTTCCCGCAGGATGAGCTCACTGCGCTGCCGGCCGGATTTCAGGTAGATCACGTCAAACCGCTGACCGTGCCGGGCTTGGACGCGGAGCGTCATGTCGTGGTAATCAGGCGGGTTGGCAATACGCACAACGACAACGAACAGGGCTCGGTGGCATCTCCATGACGCGCATCATCGCGGTTGCGAACCAGAAAGGCGGGGTCGGCAAGACCACGACCGCGGTCAATCTCGCTGCGGCGCTCGCGGAAACGCGGCGCAAGGTGCTGCTGATCGACTTCGATCCGCAGGGCAATGCGACGATGGCCTCCGGTATCGACAAGCGTACGGCGAAGCCGAACGGCTGCGAGGTTCTGCTCGACGAAGCGGCGATCGAGACCGCAATCGTGCCGACCGAGGGCGGCTTCGACCTGCTGCCCGGTAGCGGTGATTTGACCGCAGCCGAACTCAAACTGATGGATGGGCTCGCGCGCGAATCACGTTTGAAGGAGCAGATTGCCAAGCTCGGCGATCGCTACCAGACGATCCTCATCGATTGTCCGCCGACGCTGCACCTGCTCACGATCAATGCATTGACGGCCGCGCATGGCGTGCTGATTCCGGTGCAGTGCGAATATTTCGCGCTGGAAGGACTTTCCAGCCTGCTCGATACGATCAAGGCGGTGCGCATGCGCCTCAACCCGCAGCTTGAAGTTGAAGGCCTGTTGCGCACGATGTACGACGCGCGCAACAACCTCGGCAACGAAGTCTCACTGCAGCTGACCAAGCATTTCGGCGACAAGGTGTTCCGCTCGATCATTCCGCGCAACGTGCGCCTTGCGGAAGCGCCGAGCCATGGCAAGCCGATCAATCTGTACGACCGCGAATCTCGCGGCGCGATAGCCTACCTCGGTCTTGCTGGCGAGATGCTGCGACGCGAGCGCGGCCCTGCGCAAAACGCTGTGGCACATTGAACAACCAGGAATCACGCATGGCAGTCAAGAAACGCGGACTCGGCCTTGGGCGCGGCCTCGATGCGCTACTCGGCGGCGGCGATACGCCCGCCGCAGTCAACGATACGGAAGGTGAGCTGCGTTCGCTCGCGATCACAGCGATCCAGCCCGGCAAGTTCCAGCCGCGGCATGCATTCGATCCGGAAAAAATCGAGGAACTCGCGGCCTCGATCAAGGCGCAGGGGCTGATCCAGCCCGTCGTGGTGCGTTCGATTGGTGCGGGTCGCTTTGAGCTGATTGCTGGCGAGCGCCGCTGGCGAGCCGCTCAACAAGCCGGTCTCGAAGAGATACCCGCGCTGGTAAAGGTCGTGCCGGACCAGGCCGTCGTCGCGATGGCACTGATCGAAAACATCCAGCGCGAAGATCTTTCGCCGCTGGAGGAGGCACAGGCGCTGTCACGACTGATCGAGGAATTCGGCCTGACCCATCAACAGGCAGCCGATGCGGTGGGCCGTTCACGCGCCGCGGTGTCGAACCTGTTGCGGCTGCTCGACCTTCCGGCAGCGATCAAGCATCTGCTTGACGAGCGCAAGCTCGACATGGGACACGCGCGCGCATTGGCGACGTTGCCGGAAACACGAGCCGTGGCGCTCGCACGCGAGGCGGCCGACAAGGAATGGTCGGTGCGCGAACTCGAGGACGCCGTACGCCGACTCGACGCCGTTGCAGGCGGCAAGAGCGCAAAGCCTTCGACTGTGCGCGATCCAAACATCACCGCGCTCGAACGCGAGCTGGCGGAGAAGCTCGCGACACGCGTCAAAGTCGCGCACGCCCGCAACGGGCGCGGCAAGGTCGTGATTCACTATCACAGCCTCGACGAGCTCGAAGGCATCCTCGAACACCTGCGTTGAGCTGGGGGTTTTCCCTCTCGTTTTGTGGGACGTGCGCACGCATGCTGGGGCAGTCGTGCGGCGGGAGAGCCGCGCGTCCATTCGCGCTCACTCTCGGGAGAACCACCATGCGTCGCATTCACCTCTTTGCAGCAGGCGCGCTCGCGCTCGTTTCATTTGCCGCGTTCGCCGCCGACCACGTCGTCATTGCGCGCAATGGACCTGGCGGTCGCCATTTCGATCCGGCCACCCTGACCATCGATGCAGGCGACACGGTCACATTCAAGAACGACATCGCCGGGCTCGGCTTCCACAACGTCGCATCCGACCCGAATGCCGTCACCGCATTTCATTGTGCTGATGCCTGCGGCGATAGTCCCGTCGGCGACGCAACCAGCAACGCCTGGAGTTCGACTGTCACGTTCCCGACAGCCGGCACGGCGGGGTTCTACTGTGAAATACACGGCGGCCCTGGTGGCCTGGGCATGTCGGGCGTGATCACGATCGTGGCTGCTACGGCGCCCTCGATCGAGGTCGCCCCGGGCCCGGTGATCGCGGCAACAGAAGCAGGCACAACGACCAGCACGTCCTTCTCGATCGGCAATTCCGGCACCGCGGCACTCACCTGGAACGTCGATGTCACGACCACCGATTGCGCGGCACCCGAAACCCTGCCGTGGCTGGCACTGAACCCGATCAGTGGTTCGGTAGCGGTGGGTGACCCGGCGGTCGATGTCGATGTCACACTGGATGCAACCAGCCTCGGGGTCGGCGTTTATGATGCGACTATCTGCATTCACAACAACGACGCGGCGCACGGCCTCGTGTCGTTGCCGGTAGAATTCACCGTGGACGCACCAGACCTTATTTTCAGCAATGGTTTCGACGGCTGACGAGAACGCATGACGGCTCCTGTAAGCCAGGACGGCAATCCCCGGTCTATTGCTGGTGTGAGTAATCGCCAGCAACAGTTCGAGGCTCTTGTGCGCGCGCATTCCAGCGAGCTCTACCGTTATGCGTACTGGCTGTGTGGCCAGGACGCACTTGCGCAGGACCTCGTTCAAGAGACATTCCTGCGTGCCTGGCGTTCGCTCGATGCGCTGCGCGAAAACGTCGCGGCAAAGGCGTGGCTGACCACGATCCTGCGTCGCGAACATGCGCGCCTCTACGAACGCAAACCAATGCCGACCACCGATATCACCGACCTCGATCTCTGCGACACCGCGCCCGGCCCCGAGCATCTCGGCGAGGACTCGGTCGTGCGTGCGGCGATCGGCAAGCTCGAGGCGAAGTATCGCGAGCCTCTGGTGCTGCAGGTGCTTGGCGGGTTTTCGTGCACCGAGATCGCGCGTCAACTCGACATCACCGAAGCGGCAGTGATGACCCAGGTGTTTCGTGCACGGCAGAAGCTCAAGGCGCTGCTCGATGGCGGCGAGAAGGAGGCGGTGCTGTATGGACTGCCTTGAATTCCGTCGCCAATTGGGCACTGATCCGCGTGCACTGGATCGCGCTGCCCGCGAACATCCGGAGAATTGCGCGTTCTGCGCCGACGCTTATGGTCGGGCGCAAGCATTCGAGACGCGGCTCGCGAGCGCGATGTCTGTTGCGGTTCCAGAAGGACTTGCCGATCGCATCCTGCTCGCCCAGCTGACCGGGGAACGGCAACGGCAGCGAAGCGGGCGCAGTCGCGTCACCTGGATTGCCCTTGCGGCCGCCGCTTGCGCGGTGCTGGCGATAGGCGTATCGCGCTATTTGCAGGCGCCTGTCCCCGGAATGGCACTTTCCGATCTGGTGGCCGCGCACGTGACGGGGCCGGAGGAACGCGGCGCGCTGCTTCTGCGTGATCCACTGCCGGCCGACACGGTGCGACACGCGTTCGCGGATCGTGGCGTGACACTGGCATCGGTACCGTCGAATGTCGCCTATGTCAGTGAATGCGGGATCCAGAAATACCGCAGCGTGCACATGGTGATGCCGGAAAACGGCGCACCTGTCAGCGTTGTCTACATCGTGCAGCAACGCGCCAAGGCCAGCCAGGACTTCCACCGCAACGGGCTGGTTGGTCGCGAAGTGCCGATGGCGCAGGGAACCTTGGTGATGCTCGCGCAGGATTCCGGTCGTTTCGATGCGCTGGAGCACACCTGGCGCAATGCGATCGAGGGATCGCCCGATATCGCTGCGGGCAGTCTCTGAGCTGGGTTCTTGGGGGAGTGGCTTCAGCCGCGATGCTTTTGGCGCTGCAATCCAGCGGCGCGCTCGAGGCCATCACAACAGGCTTTGCCAATCGGCGATAATGACCGCCTTTCTTGAAGGCCTGCACGCGTCATGCCCGATCTTTCCGTCGTCGTGCCCGTGTTCAACGAACGCGACAACATTCTGCCGCTGATCGGCGAAATCGCCGCTGCGCTAAGGGGGCGCGCGGATTTCGAGATCGTCTATGTCGACGACGCCAGCAAGGACGATTCCGTTGACGTGCTGATCCAGGCCAAGGCGAGCTTTCCCGAGCTGCGCGTGATCAAGCACCTCAGCCAGAGCGGGCAGAGCACGGCGATCCGCAATGGCGTGAAAGCCGCACGGGGCGCGTGGATCGCGACGCTCGATGGCGATGGACAGAACGATCCAGCCGATATCCCCAAGTTGCTCGCTATACGCAGCGAATCGCCGGCCGCGATCAAGCTGTTTGCGGGTTGGCGAGTGAACCGGCAGGACTCGGGCAGCAAGCGCTGGGCCTCGAAATGGGCCAATGCGATCCGTTCGCGCCTGTTGCGCGATGACACGCCGGACACAGGCTGCGGCATCAAGCTGTTCGAGCGCGAAGCGTTCCTCGACTTGCCCTACTTCGACCACATGCACCGCTACCTGCCCGCGCTGATGCAGCGCGCCGGCTGGAAGGTGCTGAGCGTGCCGGTCCATCATCGAGCGCGCGGCACCGGCGTCTCGAAGTACAACAACCTCAATCGCGCGCTGGCCGGGATTGCCGATTTGCGTGGCGTGGGCTGGCTGATCAAACGCTCCAGGCGCACAGCGACGGAAGAGGTGTAGGCCAGCCGCGCCCGCGCTGCATCGCGCAGGGTTCCCGCTTGTGGATTGTCGGCTGCGACCGTCCCCCGCTGTCGGTTCCCGACGGATCTTCGGCTTACCCTCTTGCCGCAAGCCTCTGATTCCGCTATAAAGCGCGGCTCGCTTGGTCGTTCTTGAGCCCGTCAGGGCACGCGGAATCACGGTATGCGGTCCGCCCGCGTAGTCTGCCCAAGCTTTTCCAGCATCGCATGGCGCATCGCCGCCGCTGGGCCGCCGCCGTCCTGGCCAAGGATGGAAACGAAAAACTCGAGGTTCGCATGTCCAGAATCTGTCAGGTCACCGGAAAGGGACCGCAGTCCGGTAACAATGTTTCTCACGCCAATAACAAAACTCGGCGCCGCTGGCTGCCGAACCTTCACGAGCGCCGTTTCTGGGTGCCCAGCGAAAACCGCTGGATTTCCCTGCGCGTGTCCAGTCACGGGCTGCGCACGATCGACAAGCGCGGTATCGAAGTTGTCGTCGCCGAGCTGCGCAAGCGCGGCGAGAAGATCTGAGGAG
>JBDSNK010000070.1:0-7160 GCA_039915385.1 Dokdonella sp. | reverse complement strand
ATCGTGTTGTTTTTGCGAACGCCACGCGTCAGCGCGACCACTGCCATTGCACACCGAGCATCAGCGTGCGGTCCAGCGCCGGCTCGAAGTAGCGCCCATTCGCGTCGTTGACGATGACCGACCCCGCGTACGCGCGGTCGAACAGGTTGTCGATGCGCGCGAACGTGCGCAGTTGACCCGATGACACGTTGAACCCGTAACCGAGATCGGCGGCAGCAACAAAGTACGAAGGCGCGGCATCGGTGCCGAGATCGTTGACCATGACCGCGCCGACGTAGTCGCCCTGCAACGATGCGCGCCAGCCCTGTTGCTGGCCCCAGCGCAGTGCAATGTGCAGGTCATTCCTCGGAATGCCGGGAATACGCGCTCCCGCGGCGACCGGCGTGTTCGGTATCGTGCACGGTGCGCCGGCGCAGGTCAGGAACGGCGAGCGGAACGTCGCGTCGAGCCAGGTGTAGGCGAACTGCAGGTGCCAGTCGTCCGTCAGGCGCATCGACAACGCGGCTTCGGCGCCGTCGCGGCGCGCCTTGCCGATGTTCTGGAAGGTCGTGCGACCACCCGCATTGGTCGCGACGGCGAGTTCGTCGCGCGTATCGGCGCGGAACATCGCGACGTTCGCTTCGATGCCTTGTGCCGGACGCAGCTTCACTCCAAGTTCGCGATTGCGGCTATGCGACGGGGTCAGGCCGAACGCAAGCCCGGCGCCGCCGTCGGCGCGATAGCCGAGTTCATTGAAGGTCGGCGTCTCGAAACCCTTGCCGTACGATGCGTACGCGTTCGCCCAGCTCGCTGCGCGCCAGAGCAGGCCGGCGACCGGCGTGGTTGCTCCGTAGTCGACACGGCCACTGTCGTTCGGATTCGTCGGCGTGACGTAGTGATCGACGGAATCGAATTTCACGTCGCTGTGACGCAGGCCTGCGCTCAGCGACCACGCGTCGGCGAAACGCCAGCTCGCCTGCACGTACTGGTCGAAATCGCTGACGGTGTCGGCCTCGTCGCGACGCAACTTGCCGCGCACGCCGACCGTGCTGCCGACGAAATTCTCGTAACCTCGCCGCGCCTGGCTTTGTCTATCCCAGGCGAGACCTGCCGCAATCTCGAACGGTCGCCCGCCAAGGTCGCCACGCCAGGTCCAGCGTGCGTCGCTACCGCCGTAGTTGCTGCCCAGATTGACGACACCGCCCGCATGCAGCGGATTGCCTTGCGTCGCGACCGGCACCGACAGGAATTGCGTGATGTCGCGCTGGCCGTAGTAGCCGAGCACGCGCAGTGTGTTGCCGCCGCCCACGTCCTGTTCGTAGATTGCGCCGGCCTGGTTCTGATGCACGCTCTTGCGCGTATCGAACTGCACGGCGGATGCGGCGACCTGGGTCGGATCCGCATTGAACTGTGCATGGGTCAGGCCGAGCGGATCCTGCGCACTCGGTAGCGCAAGCGTGTTCACCAGAAAGGTCAGCTTGGCGCTGTCACCGATCTTGAAGCCGAGCTTTGCATTGCCCGACTCGCGCTTCGCTGCGCTGTGGTCGCGATAGCCATCGGTCTGGAAGTGAGTGACGTCAAGGTTGTAGTCGACCGGCCCCGACACGCCGCGCGCATTCGCGCTCGCGCGCCAGGTGCCGTAGCTCGCACCCGCGATGCCGAGGTCGACTTCCGGCGGCTGTGAGCCATCGGCGGTGAACACCTGGATCACGCCGCCGGAGGAGTTGCCGTACAGCGCCGAGAACGGCCCGCGCAGCACTTCGATGCGTTCGGCCGAGTCGAGATTGAAATGCGACACCTGGCCCTGACCGTCCGGCATGGTCGCGGGAATGCCGTCGGTGTACAGACGCACGCCACGCACGCCAAACGTCGAACGCGCGCCGAAACCGCGGATCGAGATCTGTTCGTCCTGCGCATAGTTCTGGCGATCGCGCGCGAGCAGGCCGGGAATTCCGCTCAGGTATTCCGACGGATTCACGCCGGGCGTGTCGGGCGTATCGTCGATGTTCACCACATCGATCGAGGCGGGCACCTCGAACGCGGGCTGTTCGATACGCGTCGCCGTCACCACGACAGCCGGCAGGTCGTTGCTGCGGTCGGGTGCTTCAACGGCGCTCGCGAGCAATGGCGCGCACATACCCAGGACTATCAGCGCATCGCGGCATGCCGCTGAGCGCGCGCGGGGACGAGGGATCGACTGCTTGGCACGCATCGGAACTCAACGGGGGTCAAGGAAGCGGCGGATGGTACGCGAACGCATGCCGCGATGGCGCGCCGATGTCGTGGAATTGGCGGCCGGCCTGTCCGCCATGCCCGATCACACGCGACTTTCTCAGCCGTCGCTGCGCAAAGTTCACTCGTAAGCGAGCGCCGCCGCCGTTGGAATCCGCGTCGCGCGTCGCGACGGCCATGCACAGGCAACGACGGACACGAGGACGCTCATCAACAGCCAGCGCAGCACCCCGCCGGCATCGGGAACAACGTGCGTCGGCACGCTGAACATGACCTTTCCGAATGCACTGGCCAGTGCCACGCTTACCGGCACCGACAGCGGCAGAGCAACCAGCCACGCGAGTACGGCGATGACGATGCCCTCGGCCAGGATCATGCACGTGATGGTCGAGTGGCGCGCGCCGATCGCACGCATCACGCCGATTTCGCGCGTGCGTTCGAGCACGGCGAGGCTCATCGTCGACGCAAGCCCCATGCCGCCGACCGCAATCATCACCCAGCCCATCACGCCGAGAAACTGGACGACCATGAGCAGATGATCCTCGAAAGCACGCCGCGTTTCGCCGACGAACTGGCTGCTTGCGACCGGAACGCCCGCTCGATCGAACGCCGCGCGCAGGCGCGCGATCAGATCGAGCGTGTACGCAGCGCTGGAATCCCCGCCCGCAACGAGCAGACTGGAAACCCGCGTGTCGCCACGTCGTTCGTCGAGTGTTGGCAAGGGTGCGTAAGCGAGCGCCTGCGGACCGGTATCGACGACGCCAACGATCGTCCACGCCGTCGAGCGGCCTTCGATCAGCAGGCGAATCGATGCACCTGGAACAAGCGTGGGTTCGTCTTTCACCAGGGCGCGGCTGACCACGATGGCTGCGCGATCAGATGCGTTCAACCATCGTCCCGCCGTTATCGTCGGCATCAGCATGGGCGAGTCGGCCGGTAGCGCCAGCAGCGCGAAGGCATTGCCCGGCATTGCGTCCGCATTCGCGACGTGCGCACCGACGTTGGCGAGCCCTTGAACGCGTTCAACGCCGGCGACCCGCGCAGCGATCGCCTCGATGGCTGCAGCGTCCTGCGGGTCGGCGAGCCGCAGCACGATGTCGTAACGCTGGCTTGCAAACAGAAGGTCAACCGATGCACGCACAGAGCTGCGCAAGTTGTCCGCACCAACGTAGACCGCGCCGCCGGCCGACAGCGCGAGCAAGGTCAGCAACATGCGCTGGCGCTGGCGGAACGCGTTGCCGATCGACAGCTGCAGCGGCCGGCTGATGCCCGGGATCGCGATCCATCTGCGCACGTGAAATCCGCCGCCGGCCACGGCGATACCGGGATCATGCAAGGCCGCGGCTACCGGCCTGCGACACGCGCGCATGATCGGAGCCACCGCAGCGGCCACCGGTAGCAGGCAGCCGATGAGCAGCTGCAACGCGATCGCCCACCAGGGTATCGCGTAGCCATCGATCGAAAAATTCAGCATGTCGGCCTTGAGTGCCGCGTATGGACGTCCGATCGCGATCGCAGCAGGTACCGCGATGCTGGATGCGAGCACGCCCAGCAACAGCGCAAACGCGAGGTACATCGCTGCAATCTGGCCCACGCGCGCGCCCAGGGTTTTCATCACTCCGATCTCGCGCGCCTGGCCCGACAGCATCGCCGTCATCAGGTTGACGATGAGGAAGCTTGCAACCAGCAGGGTAAGCAGTCCAAAAGCACCCTGGGTCATCATCAACGAATCCATTTGCGCCGCGTGCGCATGCTGCCCCGGCACGGGTACGTCGACACCGGAAACGTGCTTGCCTTGGCTTTCCACGAGCAGCCTGACCTTGTCGGCAATACGGCGCACCGCATCGCGATCGAGCGCGCTATCGCGCACGACGAATTGCAATTCATCGAATGACGACGATGCACCGAGCTCAGCCATTGTCGCCGGCGTGACGAAACCGTAGACGACGTGATCCATCCAGCCCGGTGGCAGGCTGACGTCGTGCGCGATGCCGCTCACGCGCAATGAGCGCGCGGGATTGCTTGCAAACTTGAGACTGATCGAGCCACCCAGCGCTGCACCGGAGAGTTCGAGCGCGGATTTCTCGATCGCGATTTCACCATCGCGCGGTGGCCAGCTGCCGCGCGCCGATTCCAGCTTGCCGATGTCCTGCGCATCGAAGTCCTTGAGCGCGTGCAGTTCCGCGGTGATGCGCGTCCCGTTCGATGTAACCGTCGCGAACACGCTGCTGCGCGCGCGCGCGGCGGAGATATCGGGCAGCGCGCGAACCTCGGCGAGCAGGGCCTCGTCGACATCCTCGACCTTGAGCGTGGCCGACACCGGATGGCTCGCGCGATAGGTCGCGCCGGTCACGCGCTGGACCAATGCCCACGCATCGAGCAAGGCGCCCGCGCCGATCATCGCCGTCGCCACTGCGAGCACGACCAGCAGGGTGCGCGCCTTGTGCAGCCATGCATCGCGCAGCATCTTGCGCCAGCGCGGACTAAGCATGGATGGCCGCCGCGTCGTCGACAATGCAACCGTCGGCCAGGGTCACGACGCGCGTTGCGTGCCCGATTGCAGCGCGTTCGTGCGTGACCATGACCACTGTCTGGCCATCGCGCACGAGGTCGGAAAGCATTTCCAGCAAGCCTTGCGAGGTGCGCGAATCGAGATTGCCGGTGGGTTCGTCGGCGAGCAGGATTGCCGGCGCGTTCGCCAGCGCGCGTGCAACAGCAACGCGTTGCTGTTGTCCGCCGGACAGCGCTGCCGGCAACTTGTCCGCCTGTTCGGCGACACCGAGTCGATCGAGCAGCGCAAGTGCGCGCGGACGTCGCTCGCGTGAATCCAGGTGATTGCCAAAGTCCATCGGCAGCATGATGTTCTCGGCCGCCGTGAGGGTCGGCAGTAACTGGAAGAACTGGAAAACGAAACCGATCGAACGCCCGCGCCAGACCGAGAGTGCGTTCTCCGACAAGCCATTCAAGCGCTCGCCATCCATCACTATTTCACCACTGCTGGGCCGGTCGATGCCGCCAAGCAGATTGAGCAGGGTCGATTTGCCGCTGCCCGATTGTCCGACGACGGCAACGAATTCGCCGCGGCATACGCTGAGATCGACATCCGTCAAAGCGTTGAACGTCCCCGTTGGTGTGGGATAGCTCTTGGCGATTCCACGCAGCGATATCAAGCATTCCGCAACCGTGCGGTTGTTGGCGAACAAGGTCAACGGCGTGCTCCGATGTGGTGCAAAAGGCGGATGACACTGTAGGTCGTGACAGCGTGCGTTGGCGCACCGTTCGACCGCCTCGTTCGACGATTCGGCGAAACCCGCTCATGTGCAGGGACGACGATGCCGTTCGACGGTCCCGCTGGACCATCTGGCGAAACACGGCGATCTGTGCAGCCATCGCGCTGGCATGCTGCGATCGACTTTCCGTCGCCGATCAATGGAGTTTCCGATGAACCGCTGTCGCTCGCTCGCCGCCTTGCTCATGCTTGCCTGCTCGATAACCGCCGTTGCCCAACAAGACGCCGCACAAAAACCGGCTGGGCAAACAACGGAACCGCGGCTTGCCGCGCCAGCTACGGTCATGATCCCCGCAGAAGCCAGGCAGTTCGATTTCCTGATCGGCCAATGGCAGGTCGAAGTCCACCCGAAAGTGAGCAGCCTCGTTGCGATGATCCACGGCACGCCACATATCGCGGGCATCTGGACTGCCGTGCGCGCAGCAGACGGACTCGGCGTCGTTGACGATCTGCGCGTTGTCGATGGCTCAGGCAATCCCCTATCCTCCAACCACAGCGTCAGGACGTATGTTGAGGCGGAGGCGCAATGGAAAATCAGCGGAGGCGACACGGCGAACAAGCGCGACAGCGAAGCCCACGGCCACCTGCGGGATGGCGTCATGATCCTCGAAGGCCGCTACACCGACAGCGAAGGCAACATCACCCTGACTCGCACACGCTATCTGGATATCACTGCCGGCGGTTTTCGCATGCAACAGGATCGCTCGACCGACAATGGCCAAAGCTGGGACGAGAACGCATTGACGATCGATGCGAAGCGTCCGACGAGTGCCGCAGGATCCTGATCGTGCCGCTGCCATGCCACGTGTAGAGGAGCGGACGACGTCAATGTCGCGCAGCTGGGTCTGGCTGCAGCTGATCGCCGCGTGGCTGCCCATGGGCGCCTTGTTCACCGCGCTGATCATGATCGCGCACGGTCTGCGCTTCAGTGATGCGGCGGTCAGCGGATTGCGCATGGTCGGCGCCGGTGCCGCGCTCGGCATCGTCGTCTATCGATTCGCTTCGCGCACGCCGTGGCCGCATCCGTTCCGGTTCGCTTTTCTGGCCAAGCACGCACTCGCCGCAAGTGTCTATGCGATCCTCTGGTACGTACTGATCTGTCTCGTTGACAGCGTTGTCCTGGGTCATGTGGTCATCATCATTGGCCCGGGCATTGGCGCCTTTCTCATCACGGGCGTGTGGCTCTACATCATGGTGGCCGGCGTTGCCTACGCGAATCTCGCCGCGCAACGGACGGCACAGACCGAAGCGAACGCAGCGCGCATGCAACTGGACGCGCTGCGTTCGCAACTACACCCGCATTTCCTGTTCAACGCGCTGCATACCATCGTGCAGTTGATCCCGATCGATCCGCGCGCGGCATCGCGCGCGGCAGAACAACTCGCAAGCACGCTGCGCACGACCATCGAGGAACAGCGCGACGTGATCTCGCTGGCGGAGGAATGGGCGTTCGTCGAGCGCTATCTCGCCATCGAACACATTCGATTCGGTGATCGCCTGCACGTGCGCACCGACATCGGCGAAGCCACACGAGCTGCACAAGTGCCGTCATTCGCACTACAAACGCTGGTCGAAAACGCAGTGCGCCACGCCGCCACGCCGCGTATCGAAGCGACCGGGATCACGATCACGGCAACGCTGACGACCGACAGCCTGACGC
>JBDSNK010000041.1:0-3556 GCA_039915385.1 Dokdonella sp. | reverse complement strand
GATCTCAACAAGCTCGTCGAAAGTGCACTCAAGATCGTCCAGCACATCGTGCGCAAGCGCGCCATCACGGTCGTGCACGAGCGTGGCGAACTGCCGGAGATTGATTGCGCGCCTGCACAGATCAATCAGGTGCTGCTTAACTTGCTGAGCAATGCAGCGCAGGCGATCGAACATGCCGACGGACGCATCGTCGTGCGGACACAGGCGCTCGATCGGCGCGTGCTGGTGCTGATCGAAGACAACGGCAAGGGCATCGCCGCCGCGGATATCCCGCGCATTTTTGACCCGTTCTTCACGACCAAACCGGTCGGGCAGGGTAGCGGCATGGGCCTGGCGATTTCGCACCAGATCATTGAACAGCACGGCGGCGTGATCCAGGTGCGTTCCAAACCCGGCGTCGGCACACGCTTTCTCATCGTGTTGCCGGTGTCGGCCACGCTTGGAGCGGCATCATGAGCGCGGGCCTGCCGTGCGTTCTGTTCGTCGATGACGAGGAACGCATCCTGCGTTCGCTGCGCATGCTGTTTCGTGGTCGCTGCGAGATTCTCGCCACGACGTCGGGTCGCGAAGCGATCGAATGGGTGCGGCAGAGGCCGGTACACGTCGTCGTCAGCGATCAGCGCATGCCGGAAATCAGCGGCGTCGCCGTGCTGCGGGCGGTGGCCGAGCATTCGCCTGCGACGATGCGCATCCTGCTCACGGGCTATGCCGACATCGATGCCGTGACCGAATCGGTCAACGATGGCGAAATCTATCGCTTCATAGAAAAACCGTGGAATGCGCAATACCTGCTCGACGTCGTCATTCAGGCAGCGAACGTCGCCAGACGCGAGTTTTCGGCTGCAGCGGGACGGGCGATTGCTGAGCGTGCACTTCCGGGCACCGATGGCAGTGATATCCATTTCGAGGCAATTGCCGCGCGTGTCGTCGTGCTCGATGAGGTCGGCGTGCTGGCGACTCAGGTGCGCGAGCTGATGCCTGCTGCTGTGCACGTGGATCACGCGCCAACGCTCGAGGCCGCGCTCGATCTGCTTGCCGAGCGCGATGTAGCAATCGTTGTCGCGCAGTTGTCCAGCACGAATGGTGATGTCGCCAATGCGCTGAAGCAGCTGAAACAACTCCGCCCCGCCACGTTGGCGATCGTCGTTTCGCCGTTGCGCGACAGCAGACTTGTCATTGGCTTGATCAACGAAGGTCAGATTTTCCGCTTTCTGCTCGACCCTGCACCGCGCGAACTGCTGCGGCGCGGCTTGATTGCGGCGCTCGAACGGCATGCCGAACTGCGCGCGACCGCGAATCTGCAACGTCGACACGATGTCGAGGTGCCGCGGGCCGGCACGACGACGATGCCGGGACGGCTTCTGCACTATTGGCGCAGGATTCGCGAAGTTGCGGTGGCTCGGATCGTCTGATGATGTTTGCTGTTGTCCAAGAGCGAGTGCTGTGTTACCTTGCGCGCCCCTCGCAGGCCGGAAACGGAATGCGATACGGGCGGTTAGCTCAGCGGTAGAGCACTACCTTGACATGGTAGGGGTCACAAGTTCGATCCTTGTACCGCCCACCACCTCGAAAACGAATAACGGCGCGGGTCTTGAGACTCGCGCCGTTTTCTATTCAATAAGCCACTGGCCCCGCACTGGCCCCGCTATCCGATCAGAAAGCCGCGGCAGGGAAGCTCGGCGAGCCGTAGCGCGCGCCCTCCGACTTGGGCAGGACAATCGAGCCGGTTGTGACGCCGCACTCCGGATTCCCGTAGAAGCATGGATTCACCGGTCTCGGCAGCCCCTCGTTCGTGACGTTCGTCTTCGGTTCGACCCGGCAATAGTCGAACTCAGTCGGCGTGATCGACTGGCTCACCGGACCATCCTGCGCGGGCGCGTCGTTGGCCGGCACGAACGCACCGTCCAGGTCGTCGAGCTCGTCCAGAATGCGCCGCAGCGCCGTGCGAACCGCGAGGATTTCGTCCTCACCGCAGATGTGGAGTTCCGCGCCTCGCGCACCCTGGCGGGCGACGAGCCCGTTGCCGCTCGATGCGATGCGCAGGATCGCCGCAGGCTCGGCCTCGTACGGCGTTTCCTGCCAGTCGACGCGAACCTCGCAATGGTCGTCGTCGTCGTCGCGGAAGTGCTCGATGACGCTGACGACAGGGAAGGTCGAGACGCCCGTGTCGATTGCGCTCGGGGTTCCGCTCGCGCCCAGTGCCGCGGCTTGCGAAAGTGCCCCGTACTCCAAAAACTCATCAGGACTGAACAAGAGGCCCATCATCGCCTTACTCCCTTTGAAAAACGAATTGTGTGAATCGGTGCGGAACTGTTCTGGTCGAACCGGCAAGCGATCCTGACAGCCGCAATCGCGGTGGCGCCCATCGCCATTGCCCCGAGCGCGAGCGCTGCACCACTGCCGATCGCCATGAAAACGTCGATGATCGGCGAGATGCAGAACGTGTGGTCAGCGGTCTCGATGCGTCCCGATGGGCGCACGATCAAAATTTCCGCTTCCAAGCCCTCGGGTATCTTCGGGCGCTCGTCAGGCATACCAGCCACGAGCCACGCTTCCAGCATCGACGCTGCGAGCCAATCGCCACTGCCAGCCATCAGTGATCCATCCGGCAATCGCCGACTCTTGCGCACGCGCTGGATCATCGTCGAAGTCATCTGCGAATCGGTCGCGAGAACGCCACCTCTATACGCGCATGTGGTCATGCTGCTTTCAACCCAAGGAACTGCTCGCCGTGCCAGCACTCGGCCACGTCGCGGTGGTAGTAGCGCCCGCCGACGACAGCCATGTCCGTGACGGGGATGTACTCCGCGTTGGTCATCTTTTTGTGCGCGTCGATGTGCCAGAGGATGAAGCCGTTGCCCCACTTCTCGCCGTCGCAGTACGTCGCGTCACGGCGGTGGCCGCTGCCGACCTGGTGCCACTCGTACGGGCCGTACGTCGGCGACATGAACTGCTTGCACCAGTGCGAGTGGTGGTGGCCGTTCCAGCCAGGCAGCCCGCGGTTCTGCGCATCGGGGAAGTGATTCGCGAGCACGCAGTCGTAGTAGATTTTCCAGTTGCGCCCGATTTCCTTCTTCACGTCCGTCACGCGGTACGCGGCGAGGTCGGCCTTCGATGTGTAGTTCACCTCGAACTTCGGCAAGCCGAACAGATCGGCAACCGTCATGCCGTGCAGGTCGGACAGCAGCGACATCATCGCGGGCGATGCGTCCGCCATGTGACGCACGAGTCGATACTCGTGATTGCCTTCGATGAGGTCGAACTGCGCATCGGGACAAACCTCGCGGAGCTCCGCGAAGAAGTCGTGCACCCACTTCAATCGGCCCATCACATTGAACGTGCGCGGGTCGACGGTGTACTTGCCGAACTCAGGCAGGTCGAGCAGGTCGCCGTTGATGCAGATGACATCCGGTTGCACGCGCTTCGCGGTGTCGATGAAGACGCGACGCCAGAACGGATCGCAGTCGAGGTCGTGGATGTCGTTGGCGCCGAGGATGGTCTTGAAGCGCTTCGCGTCGACGCGCACGTACTTGTCGGCCCACTCGCCGCGGTTGTT
>JBDSNK010000037.1:0-6686 GCA_039915385.1 Dokdonella sp. | reverse complement strand
AGGTTCGCGCGTACTCACTTCCCAGGTCTGCGCACAGCATCTGCTCGACAGCGGCCGTCTCGATGTCAGCTTCTTCGAACCTGCGATCGAACGCCGTCGCCATACGCTGCGCGTCCCGCTACTCGCCCATCTTTACGCACGGCCGCATGCACGCACGCGCGGCATCAAGAGTTGCAACTGGGGTTTCTGGCGCGACGATCTCATCGCGATCAACGGTTTCAATGAAGCGATGGTCGGCTGGGGTCGCGAGGACAACGAACTGGCCGCGCGCGCGCTCAATCACGGCTGCCTGCGGCGCGACCTGCGCTTCGGTGGACTCGGCGTGCATCTGTGGCATCCGACGCGCAAGAACATCGTCGGCAATCCGAACGACGTGGTGCTCGCCGACACGCTCGCGCGACGACTGGTTCGCTGTGAGGTCGGGCTCGACCAGCATCTGGGTGAATTCGCTACGGCCCCCGTGGACCTGCGCACGCAAGGCTGATGGCGCGGCAGATCAGGCGCCTTCGAGCGGCAGCCGCAAGATGAAGGTTGCGCCACCCTGCGCATCGTTTTCCGCGCGCACACTGCCGCCGTGTTCTTCCACGATCTTCTTCACCACCGCGAGCCCGAGTCCGGTACCGCGCGACTTGCTGCTCGTGTACGGCTCGAACCAGCGCTCGCCAAAATCTGCCGGCAGCCCCGGGCCGTTGTCGCTCACCGACAATTCGATCCAGTCCTCTTCGCCCGCGCGCACATGACGCGTGACGACACGAATCTGCGGCTTGCGCGCGTCGCCGATTGCCTCCAGCGCGTTCTTGATCAGGTTGTGCAGAGCCTGCCGCAGACGCACCGCGTCGACACGCACGCGCGGCTCGCCATCGGCAAGCTGACGCGTCAGGCTCATGCGTTGGTCGTTTTCGTACAAGTCGAGCACTTCGTCGAGCAATGCATGCAGCGCAATCGCGCGCAAGGCCAGCTGCGGAGCGCGCGCGTAGTCGGCGAACGCATTGACCATCGTCTTCAGAGCCTCGACCTGACTCACGATCGTATGCGTCGCACGATCGATCAGTTCGCCTTCCTCGGGCGAAAGGCGGCCGAGGAAACGCCGGCGCAGACGCTCGGCGGCCAGCTGGATCGGCGTGAGCGGATTCTTCACCTCGTGCGCGAGCCGGCGCGCGACTTCGCCCCAGGCGGCATCGCGTTGGGCGCGATTGAGCACGGTGAGGTCGTCGAACACGGCGACGTAGCCCGCCTGATCCGGCAATGCGGTACCGCGCAACATCAGCATGCGCCTACCGGCCGCGGTATCGATGACCACTTCCTCGCGCCATTCACGCAAGTTTTCGCGCAGATGCCGCGCGAGCGGATCGGCGAACGACGTCAGTTCCGCGCGCTCGTGCTTGAGCTCACCGATGCTGCGGCCGAGGTAGCGCGACAGCGGCACATCAAGAATTGCTTCTGCTGCGCGATTGGCGACGCGCAGCTGACCCTCGCGATCGAAGCCGAGCACGCCCGCGGACAAGCGTTCAAGCACGGCTTCCAGCCACGCACGCTGTTGCTCGGTTTCGCGCGCGCTTTTCTGCGCGCGTGCACTGGTGAATTCGAGTTCGCGCGTCATCTGTGCGAATGAATTGACCAGGAAACCCAGCTCGTCGTTGCTCGCGTTCGGCAATGGCGTGTCGTAGCGGCCCGCGCCGATCGCGCGCGTCGCTGCGGCGAGGCGACCAACCGGGGCGACCAGCCGGCGCGCGATGCCGAACGCGGCGAGCACGACGATCAGCACCGACAACAGCAACACAAAGGTAAGGATAAGCGCGAAGGTCAGTTTCAGCGATCCGCGCAGGAATTTCAGCCGCTGGAAGTCGAAACTTGCGCGTTCAATGCCGCGCGTCAGCGGCTGCAATCTCGGCGGTAGCGGAAACATGCCTTGTAGAAGCTGACCCTGCATGGGTCGAGCCGACTCGCCTGCATCGGCATGGGCAACGCCCAGTGGAAGCACGACGCGCAAGGCGAGTGCGTCGCCGAACGGTTCGGATGCGGCGTAACGGCCATCGCCGTGCACGCGCATCAGCAAGGCGCTGTCAGGAAATGGCGGATTGAGATACCGCGGATCCGAACTCGCCGTCGCGATGACGCGGCCGTCGTCGCCGAACACTGTGAGCTCGATCGCGCCCGACGATTCGATCGTCTCGTCGAGCACGGCCTGCGCCGAGGCCGGCGGTTCTGCAGCGAGACGCTTGACCAGTACCTCGCTGGCGCTTTCGGCTGTACGCAGGTGCTCATCGACAGCGATGCGACCGATTTCGAGCGCGGCATCGAGCGCCTGTTCGAGACGCACGTCGAACCAGTTGTCGATCGTCGCGTCGAGGAAGCGCAACGCGAAGCCGTAGACGACGATCGTGGAGGGCAGCGCGAGCACGATCAGTACGAGCAACAGGCGGCGGCTCAGGCGCGCGCCGGGCGCAGCGCGCGTGAGATCCCCGCGCAGTCGCCACAGGCGCTGGCCAATCGTGGCCAACAGAACGACAAGGGCGGCAACTGCAGCACCGAGCACCCAGCGGTAGTGCGCCGCGAAACGATCGCTGTCGCCAGCCGCGTCCTCGGCGAGCTTCAACGACGCGAGCAACAGCGTCGCGACCGCTACGGTCGGCAGTACGCGCCGGAACAGGAAATTCAGGGTCCCGCGACGGTCCATGCATAGTCCTTTGCGGCGAGACGCCATGCGGGCTCGAACAGCGCCGGCAAGCGCAGTGCGCCCGGCAGCGCGGCCGGATCGATGGCGACCGAAAGCTGCAGCGGCGTCGTCGCTGGCAGATTCGCGAACGCGCCCGGCAGGCCGAGTCGCAACGATCCCAGCGCCGCGATCAGATAGGTCGGTGTGGCAAAGCTGCGCACGTCGTCAGACTCGGTCTTGCGCAATTGGTAGCGGCGCGAAAGCGGGAAATAGCGCATTTCGATGCGCTCGGTGGCCGAGGCGAGCGCACGCGGCCATCGTCCGGCACGCACTTCGATGCGCAGGGTGATCGGAATGCCATGGTCGAGCGCATCCTGCATCGGCCCGCTGAGATGGCAGTCGAGACCCAGTTCGAGCAGTGCAGCTGTGCCATTGGCCACCACAGTCGCCGTGCGTACCGTGAGCGACCCTGGCGTTTGCTGCGCGATCGCACCGCAGCCTGCGAGCAGTGCGCACGAGAGGAGGAAAACGTAATGGAAATGCTGGCGCCGCATCTGGATCTTTGCTTCCAACTCCGCGCGCTTTCGTGGGAGCGGTCTCGGCCGCAATTCGGGGTGGTTCGGGGAAGCAAGCGCATTGGTGGGGACCGGCGCCGCCAGTTGACGGTTCCGCGTTGGGCTGCCACGAGACGCCGCGCCTACAGATTAACCCGCTATCTTCTCCAGCGCCGCGTAATAGAAGCCGTCGCCGTCGTTTTCGCCGGGCAGGTTCTGACGTCCGACACCTGCCGCGTGGCCGAATGCCACGGGCAAGGGTAGCGCGCGCGCATCGGCATGCTCTGCGAGGAACGCGGTGACCACCGCTTCGTTTTCCAGGCGCAGGATCGAACACGTCGCATAGACCATGCGCCCTCCGTTCTCGAGGAGAGGCCATAGCGCGCCCAGCAAGGTCGCCTGCACGTTTGCCAATGCTGCGATATCCGTCACGCGCCGATGCAGCTTGATGTCCGGTTGGCGACGGACGATGCCTGTCGCTGAACAGGGAGCATCGATGAGAATGCGCGCGAAGGGCTTGCCATCCCACCACTCAGCGGGTGCGTTGGCATCGCCCGCGACGACCTCGGCGACAAGACCGAGACGGGCCAGGTTCTCGTGCACGCGCGGCAAGCGCGCAGCGTCGCTGTCGAGTGCGACCAGGCCGAGCTGCGCGCGTTCGAGCATGTGCGCAGCCTTGCCGCCGGGCGCTGTACAGGCATCGAGTACACGCAGTCCGTCGCGCAGGTCGAGCAGGTCGATCACGCGTTGCGCAGCGCCGTCCTGCACCGAGAAGGCGCCGTCGGCATAGCCCGGAAGTTCGCTAACGTTGGTGCTTTGCGCGAGCACAATCGCGTCGGGCAAGTCCACGTGCGCCTCGGCGACAACGTCGGCGGCATGCAGACGCGCGAGCAATTCCTCGCGCTCAATGCGTCGTCGATTCACGCGCAGGGTCAGGCGTGCTTCCTGATTGTTCGCGCTGAAGATCGCTTCGGCCTGTTGCGGCCAGTCGCGCTCGATCGCATCGGCAAGCCAGCGCGGATGGGCGTGGCGCGTCACCGCCTCCGCATCGAGTTTCGCGTCGAGCTCGGTGCGCTCGCGCAGGAAACGCCGCAGCACGGCATTGGCGAGACCGGCATAGTGCGGTTGGCCGAGGACGCGCGCCGCATCGACGCAGGCCGCAACCACCGCGTAGTGCGGCAGTTGCAGCACTGCCAGTTGCGCCAACGCGAGCACCAGCAGTGCGCGCACTTCGCGCGCTTTCGGCGGCAGCGGCCTGTCGGTCAACAAATCGAGCGCAGCATCGAAGCGCAACCACCAACGCGAGGCAGCGAACAGCGAAGCGGCGAGCAGCGCGCGATCTCGCGAATCGGCAATGCGGGGATTAACCTCCATCAACGCTGCGCGCAGCGAAACGCCATCGAACACGACGCGAGCGAGCGCACGAGCCGCCTCGGCGCGAAGCGCAGCCCCGGGCGCAGGTAGCTGCGGCCGGACGTTGCGCTGCTGTGGCGATGGTCGAACGGGTGGCCTGCTCATCGTGCAGCGACCTCGCGCCGCGCGTTGAGCCAATCGCGCACCGGCATGCGGCGACCACCTTCGCGCTGCAGTTCGCGGATGCGCAGCAATCCGTCAGCGGTGGCGATGTCGATCGCATCGCGATGGTGCCCAACCACGCTGCCGGGCTCCGCTTTCACGCCAGCATCGTCGACCGCTTCGGCCGACCAGATGCGCAGGCGTTCGCCCTGGATCTGCGCTTCGGCGACTGGCCACGGGTCGAATGCGCGCACCTTGCGTGCGAGTGCGTTGGCCGAATCATTCCAATCCAGGCGCGCCTCGGCCTTGTCGAGTTTGTGCGCATAGACGACGCCGTCGACGGCTTGTGCGCGGGCGGCCAACGTTTCACCTCGCAGCGTGCGAGCGAGTCCGTCAGCCAGTGTCTGCGCGCCGATCGCCGCGATGCGATCGTGCAGACTGCCACCGGTATCGTACGGAGCGATCGCCGTGCGCGCTTCAAGCAGGACCGGCCCGGTATCCAGACCGGCTTCCATCTGCATCAGGTCGACGCCGGTTTCGGCATCGCCGGCAAGGATCGCGCGCTGTATCGGCGCTGCGCCGCGCCAGCGAGGCAAGAGGGAAGCGTGCACGTTCCAGCAACCGAGCCTCGGCAACGCAAGTACTGCCTTGGGCAGGATCAAGCCATAGGCAACGACGATGATCAGATCCGCCGAATAGGCGGCCAGTTGAGCGCGCGCCGCGGCATCGCGCAGTGTCTCGGGTTGTTCGACTGCAATGCCCGCCGCCAACGCGGTCTGCTTGACCGGGCTTGCCGCAAGCTTGCGTCCGCGACCCGCCGGGCGATCCGGCTGGGTGTAGACGGCGACCACCTCGGCACCACTGGCAAGGCAGGCCTGCAGCGAGGGAACGGCAAATTCCGGCGTACCGGCAAAGATCAGGCGCATGTTTTAGCCGGTATGGGTGATTTGGAGTTGGGGAATACGTGAAAGCTTACAGACTCGCCGCGGCAAGGTGTTTGTCGCAAGCGGCGGCGCTTCTTCGAATCCCGAATCCCGGCTTTCAGGCACTCTGTCGGCGCTTCTTTTCCATGCGTTTGAGCAGCAGCGCGCGCTTCAGCGGCGACAAGTAGTCGACGAAGAGCTTGCCGACCAGATGATCCATCTCGTGCTGGATGCACACCGCCAGCGGACCCTGCACATCGAGCACGAATTCCTTGCCATCGACATCCTGTGCGGCGACCTTTACCTGCAGCGCACGATCGACATCCGCATAGATGCCCGGAAATGACAGGCAGCCTTCCTGGTAGACCTGGTCGCCGTCCTTTTCGAGAACGCGCGGATTGATCAGCACCAGCGGTTGGTCCGAATTCTCGGACATGTCAGCCACCAGCAGCTGCTTGTGCACGTCGACCTGGGTCGCGGCGAGGCCGACACCCGGAGCTGCGTACATCGTTTCCAACATGTCGGCCACCAGCTTTTTCAGCGCCGCGTCGAACGAGCTGACCAGCTGCGCCTTGGTGCGCAGGCGTGGATCGGGGAATTCAAGAATGGTCAGTTGGGTCATGTCAGGGGCGTAGATGCGGGTGCGCATCGCGGCTGCAAGTGGCTCGAGTGCCTGATTTTACGCGCCGAACCGCCAATTGGCGATGCAAATGCCTTGCAGCCTGCGAAAATCAGCCGCTTGCGCCGCACCGGGCCGCACTGCGGCACCGGAGGAGTGGCCACCATGCAAGGCTCCTCCTGGCGGCTCCCATTTGCCGCCGTCAGACCCGCCAGGCAAAGGGCTGGACTGGGCTGGCGCGCCCACACCGGCTGCCCTCGCCGGTCAAATCGGGATTCTCGCCGCGATGGCGGGCGGTTTCGCCACTTGCGACACAGTTCGTTTTCCAGACTTTGCGTTTTGCATTACACTCAAAAAATACTTGGGGATGAGGGGATTGGCCGTCATGCTTAAAAAACTGCTTTCGGTTTCCGCCGGGC
>JBDSNK010000368.1:0-5557 GCA_039915385.1 Dokdonella sp. | reverse complement strand
TGGAACCAAAACTTGAAATCTGGTGGAGCCAGCCGGGATCGAACCGGCGACCTCTTGCATGCCATGCAAGCGCTCTCCCAGCTGAGCTATGGCCCCGAGAGAGGCGCGAGAGATTAGTGATCGCTCGAGCTTTCGTCAACCTAATTCGTCGACGTTTTGCGCATCCGACCAAAAAGTCCGCCGCGGTTCGCGCTTTCAGGCGCACGCTCGGCGCCCTCGACCTCGATGTAACCCAGCGCATGATACGCGTTAATGAAGTTTGCGACATCCTCAGCTGTCGCCCCGCCCTGGTCGGCGATCTCGTCCAGCGTGCCAGCCTGCTTCAACATCATGGTTGCGATGCGAAAGTGCCTGGGGAATTCACGTTCGCTCTGCGGCCAACGCGACAGCTTGTAGCGTGCTTTCACATCCAGGCCCGGGCCAAGCTGACCTTCGCCAAGGATCAGGTGAGCGAGCCACTGCAACCGCGAGTACGGGTGCCCGGGCATCGACACGATTTCCTGCGCAAATTCGACGTCATCCGCGTAGTGCACATCGTTTGCAGTCAACGAGCGGGTCGACCAGTCGGAGAGCGCTTTAAGACCCGATGCCGAATGCCAGGTGCGCTCGCGTGGATCCAGCAGCAATGTCGGCAGGCCCTCGGCGCTGAGGCGCAATCGCCCCTTCAGGACTGGATCGGGTTCGAGCAGGTCGAGCAACTGGATGCCTCGTTGCGCTGCCGACGAGGTTTGCGGTGCCGATGGAGCATGCGGTGCGACGACAGAAGCGGTTTCGATTTTGGCTGCGGCAACGGGAGATGTATCGGAGGCGGCGGCCACCTTGGGTGGAGCTACTTCAACTCTCGGTGTCACGACAGGTGCGGCGGGTGCCGCCGCTGCCGCGCGAATCGCGGCGACTTTGGCCACGGCTTCATCCGACGTGCGGAACGGCGCGGGAGCCGCTTTGTCGACGGTCTTGGCTGTGCTGGACGATGCGACGGGTGCCGCGGGAGCTCCACCCAGCCGCGCTCCGACACGATTCAGCAGCGAAACCAGGTCGGCCGGCGTCACGGGCTGGCGTAGCGAAAAGTAGCTTTCGTAGGATTCCGGGGATTTCGTGTAGGCCGCGATCATCCGACCGCTGGACGTGGCTTTGAGCCAGTCCATGTGGCCATAGACTGAATCGGCGTCGATGACCAGCAAATCGGCACTGGCGTGATCGCCCTGACGCCAACGCGCTTCCAGATGCGTGCGCTGATCGTCGAGCAGGATATAGATGCGCGTCGCGACATCGGCAGGGGCGCCAACGACGCAAACGGTGTGGGTCTTGGGAATGTTCAAGGGTGTCCCCGGGGTATGACGAGCGGGTGACCTAAAGCAAGGACCATGCCGTATGCAGACGGATTCGCGGGCACGTTTCGCATGCCTGACGCGCCATTTCCACGGGCAAAACTGACGGCCAATGTCAGGCTTGGACGGTCGCCGGGTTTTCGGCCGGCCGCTCCACGCCTTCTCGTTGCTGCAGCGCCCACAGCTGGGCATAGCGGCCACGCTGGGCCAGCAATTGCGAGTGACTGCCACGCTCGACGATGCGGCCGTGTTCAAGCACGATGATCTGATCCGCCTCGATGATCGTCGACAGCCGGTGCGCGATGATCAAGCTGGTGCGCCCACGTGCGATGCCGGCCAGTTCGCCCTGGATGATCTTCTCGGTGCGCGTGTCGAGCGCGCTGGTCGCTTCGTCGAACACCATGATGACCGGGTTCTTGAGCAGGGTGCGCGCGATCGCGACGCGTTGCTTTTCACCACCGGAGAGCTTGAGCCCTCGTTCGCCGACACCGGTCTCGTATCCCTGCGGGAGCGATTCGATGAAGTCGTGAATATGCGCCGACTTCGCGGCCGCAATGACCTCCTCGCGGTTTGCATCCGGACGACCATAGGCGATGTTGTAGTAGATCGTGTCGTTGAAGAGCACCGTGTCCTGCGGAACGATGCCGATCGTCGCGCGCAGGGATGCCTGAGTGACAGCGCGGATGTCCTGGCCGTCGATCGTGATGCGACCTCCGCTGACGTCGTAGAAGCGGAACAGCAGTCGCGCAAGGGTCGACTTGCCGGCGCCCGTGGTGCCGACGACGGCGACGGTATTGCCGGCCGGTATCCGAAAGTCGACCCCGGTCAGGATCGGTCGGTCCGGGTTGTAGTGGAAATCTACGTGCTCGAAGCGCACCTCGCCGCCGTGGACCGCCATTGGTGGGGCATCCGGCGCGTCCTCCACTTCCCGCGTCTGGCCGAGCAGCGCGAACATGCGTTCGATGTTGATCAGTGCCTGCTTGACCTCGCGATACACCATGCCGAGGAAATTCAGCGGAATCGACAATTGGATCAGGAACGCATTGACCAGGACAAAGTCGCCGAGGGTCATCGTTCCGGCCACGACCCCACTCGCTGCGCGCCACAGCAACAGGGTAAGGCCCAGCGCAACGATGCCGGACTGGCCGATATTCAACACGGCCAGCGTCTTCAGGCTCTTGACCGTCGATTCCTCGAGCTTCACCAGGCTGGCGTCATAGCGACCGAATTCGTGGTGCTCGTTGCCAAAGTACTTGACCGTCTCGTAGTTGAGCAGGGAGTCGACGGCACGCTCGTTCGCCTCGGTGTCGGCCGCATTCGCTGCGCGATAGAAGCGCAGGCGCCACTCGGTGATCGAAAAGGTGAATGCAATGTAGGTGCCGAGGGTGCCCAGCGTGATCGCCGCGAACGTCCAGTCGAAGCGCGCGATCAGGATTGAGCACACCATCGCGACTTCGAGCAGGGTAGGCAGGATCGTATAGATGGTCCAGTCGAGCAAGTCCGAGGTGGCGGTCATGCCGCGCTCGACGTCGCGCGCGATGCCGCCGGTTCGTCGATCGAGATGGAAGCGCAGCGAAAGTGCATGCAGATGTTCAAACACGCGCAAGGTGATGCGTCGCGAGGTGCGCGCAAGCACCCGCGCGAACACGATCTGGCGCAGTTCCTGGAACAGTGAGGTCGACAGCCGCAGCGCGCCGTAGGCAACCAGCAGCATCAGCGGAATCAACAGAGGTTTAGGCGTCAGATCGAGTTTGTCGATCAAACTCTTCATGATCAGCGGAACGCCGATGTTGGCGACCTTGGCGGCAACCAGAAACAGCAGCGCGAAGCCCACGCGCGCACGGTAGTGCCACACCTCTGGCCAGAGGCGGTGGATGATGGAGAACACACTGGCTGATCGGGTTTCACTCATGGGGCAGTCATGTCGGGCGTTGGATCATCGATGAGGCTGGACACACGTGGGGACGCAACGCATGAATGCCAATGCACGCGCTTCGCCCGACGTATGATGCAGCCCAGTCTCCAACGGAGGAATGATCGATGCACTTAGTCTCGCTGTTTGCCGTCGCGCTGATAGGCGCCACTGGCCTTGCAAATGCACAGGATGCGGCGAAACCCGCAGCCATCGGCCGCGAACACGCGCCCTATTACGCGAAGGTCTTCATCGTTTCGCCAAAGAACGGCGCGACCGTCGGGCAGGACGTCAAGGTCACGTTTGGAGTAAAGGGCATGGCGCTCGTGCCAAGCACCGACGCCACCCCGGGGAGCGGCCACCATCATCTACTGATCGACGGGAAGGAACTGCCGTCGCTGGATGCGCCGATTCCGAATGACGCGACGCATAAGCACTACGGCAAGGCACAGACCGAAGATACGATCCAACTCCAGCCTGGTGACCACACCCTGCAGCTCGAATTTGGCGATGCGAAGCATATGCAGTTCGATCCGCCGCTGGTGTCGAAGAAAATAACCGTCCACGTGAAGTGAGCGCGATATGCGCTTGTCCGCTGTTTGAAAGTCGTTGCGGGTGCGGCTGTCTGTTGGACCGGCGGCAGCTGCGATGCTCTGGGCCACTCGACTGGCGCATCGCGCCTTCCGGCGCTCCTACCCGCGCCGTTAGACCGTGGAGGAGCTGCGGCAGCTGACATGCTCCGCACACCATCCCCGCCCAACCCTCCCCTTGAAGGGGAAGGCTTCAAAGCAGTCCTAAAGCCATCCCCTTGAACGAGAGGACTTCAAAATCGCCGCACAGGCTCTCCCCTGCAAAGGGAGGGTTGGGTGGGGATGGTGGCAACGTTGGCTGGCTGAACACCGCGAAAAATCAGCGGTGCTTGCTCTGCTCGGCACCAAGATCCAGCGCATAACTCGACGAACCGTCGCCGCTGTCGTTGAGTACGCTTACATTGTCGATCCCACTGGCTTTGGCGACACCGAGCTTGCCCGTGGCTGACGTGAACACGACTGGTCCTGCGGTCTTCACTGTCGCAAAATGCCAGTTGCGATCCGACCCATCCTGCGCGCGTGTGAGCCGCTTGCGCTCGCGCACCCATTCGATCAGCACGTCGCGGTTCGCGTCGGGCGCAGACAGCACGATATTGCTGCCGTCGAGTCCGGGGAAATGGCCGCCGCCGCTGGCCCGGTAGTTGTTGGTCACGACGATGAAGGCCTGATTGGCATCGACCGGCTTGCCGTGCCAGGTCAGCTCGCGGATGCGCTCGCCTTGCGCCTGCGTCACGTCGATCACGTAGCTCAGTCCGCCCTGGATCACGTCGAAGTTGTAGCCTGAAAATTTGTGGTTGATCAGATCCTGCGGCTCGCGCTTGGCCGGGTCGATGCGATTGAACAGGCCGGCGGAATGCTCGAGCCAGCCCTTGAGAATCGCGCCGTCGACCTTCACTGCGGTCAGCGTGTTGGGATACAGGTAGAGATCCGCTGCGTTGTTGATTGCGAGCGGGCCTGCCTCGATGTCGGTGTAGTCGTTGGTCGCGCTGAAGCCGGTCTTGAACGGGGCAGCGGCCGAGAGCACGGGAACGTTGGCGTACTGCGGCATGTTTTTCGCGATGTAGCGCTCTACGTATTCTCGTTGCGCGGTATTGACCGGTTGCAACGCCGTCACTTCTCCGACTTCGGCGAAGTAACTTGTCATCGCAAAGTCGCTCTCACCGATCGGCTGGGACACGTAGGCGATCGTCGCTGCGTGGGTCGCCTGCACCAGTTTCGTGATCTGCGGATCGGGCGCGACTGAGGTGCCGTCCGCTTTCCTGATGTTGCGTACTTCCGAATGTGTTGCAGCGGGATCGATCTGCCAATGACCTCCGCGCTGTACGAGCTCGAGCTCAATCACGCCGAGACTTTTGCCAAAGAAGTTGCCCATGACAGCCGGCTTTCCATGCACGAAGCCGCGCTGATTGTCGACTTCGGGCATGTTGGCAAAGCGCGATTTCGCGTTGCCTGGATCCGGGAATGGCTGGTGCGAGTGACCGAGCAGCAGCGCATCGATGCCCGGCTCCTGCGACAGATACCAGTTCGCGTTTTCCATCGTGCCGCTGTATGGCGAGGCGTCGAGGCCGCCGTGCGAGATCGCGATCACGAGGTCGACGTTTTTTGCACGCAGCTTCGGCAGGTATTCGCGCGCGGCCTCAACCAGGCCCTTGGTAGTGACCTTGCCCTCAAGGTTGCGCTTGTCCCAGTCCGTGATCGGCGGCGGTGTGAAGCCGATGATGCCGATG
>JBDSNK010000365.1:0-17334 GCA_039915385.1 Dokdonella sp. | reverse complement strand
GGCCTGTGCCGGCCGTCGCGGCGCTGCGCCAGCGGCGGATTGCTGACACGGACAAGAAAAACCTTCCTTGCGGCCGACCCGTGGCGAGCGACTGGCGTTCGCCACGGGCCGAGAGCCTCCCTGCAGCGCCGTTCCATCGGCGCTCCTCTCCGCCCCAACAGTCTAGTCAGGTGCCGGCGCGACGCCAGCCGGCGAATTCGGAACCCTCTGTAGGAAAATGCCTACGCGAAACGATCCGGTATAGTCGCGCCACGCTGACACGCCCGAGGAGACGTTCCGTGCAAATGGTCATGGCGATCATCAAGCCGTTCAAGCTCGACGACGTCCGCGAGGCCCTCGCCGACGTGGGCGTGCAGGGCATCACGGTCACTGAAGTCAAAGGATTCGGACGCCAGAAAGGGCATACCGAGCTCTACCGTGGCGCCGAATACGTGGTCGACTTCCTGCCCAAGATCAAGCTCGAGGTCGCAGTTGCCGACGATCAGGTCGAGCGCGTCGTCGAGGCGATCACCCAGGCTGCAAACACCAGCAAGATCGGCGATGGCAAGATCTTCGTCTGGCAGCTTGATCGCGTGATTCGCATCCGCACCGGCGAGTTGGACGCCGACGCGCTTTAGTCCCGCATGCGCAGCACATGCGCAAACACGGCGGGCTATTGCTGCGGTATCCAGGTGGGCACGATGCCGAGACCGTGGTCTACCCAGCTACCCATGCCGTTTCATTTCCTGTCGGCCGTCCAGGCATGGGCGACTTCCAGAATGGCGGTGCGCTCAGGTAGCTTCCAGTTGCGCGTGTCAGCGGTCCGGTAAACGATAGCCAGCGTGTACGGCACCCCGAACGCATCGCCTCCGACGCCCAGGCTGGAATTGTTGCGCTGACTTGTCGGCCACGCCATGTCGCCCCCTCCCAGCATGCCTGCCGCGTGTTGCCAGGCTTCAATCGCGCACGCGCTGTCGCCGAGCAAATCGCGCACGCGCTGTCGCCGAGCAAATCGCGCGCCCAACCCTGACTCCAGTAGACGTGGGTGCGGTCCGGCGCCACTGTCTGCGCGCGCGCGAAGTCCGCCTCGGAGCGAACGCGTTGGTTGCGTTGCGCGTCTTCGTAGCCGCGCTCGATGAATGCGTCGACAGCGTGTGGACTTGCCGCGAAGCGTTGGTCGAGCTGGGTCACGAAATCCGCCGCGTTGAGGTCCGACCATTGTTCGACGCAAACATCGAGGTCAGCGCCGCGGTAGAGCGGATGCAGCGGCGCAAGCGGATGCAGGATCGCTCACGTCGCTGGCGCCGAAGCGATGTTTTTTCGTGGCGCGTTCGTGCAGCTTGCCCATACCAGTCCCGCCAATGAGGCAGCCATCCAGTGGCGGTGTCGTGTCATGCGCTTCCTCCGCGTTCGCCAAGCCGTGCTTCAGAGCGGCAAGCGATGAAAACGTTTCAGTGCGGCCGTGAGCGAAACGCGAGCCTCCGCGTCGGCAATGCTGCAATTCATCCTGGTGGAGATTCAACCAGCCTGGCATGACCCGCCGCTTCCACCAAGGTGAATTCGACAGCGTCGGCCGCAGACGCGTCGGGGTTCAACGTCGCACCCACGACGCGATTCCGCCCGGTGTGCTTCGCCCGGTAGAGCGCGGCGTCCGCGAACGTGATTAGCTGATCCACGCTGTGGCGCCTCGGTGCCTCCGGTTCGAATGGGTACGCGGCCCAGCCCAGCGAGCAGGTGACGTGCATGTGGTCGTTCTGAACAGCAAACGGTGTCGCCGCGACGGCTTCACGCAGGCGAGAAGCCAGGGCCTGCGCGTTGTGCCTTTCGGCATCGCGCAAGACAACCAGAAACTCCTCACCACCCCAGCGCACTGCGACATCGCCGCTGCGAAGCAGGCCGCGAATGCGGCGTGCAAGCTCGACCAGCACCGCATCCCCTGCGCTGTGACCGTATTGATCGTTGATATGCTTGAAATGGTCGACGTCCGCCAGCAGGAAGATGAGGTCTGCTGCGTGCTCGTTGCGTGTCACGCGACGGATTGCACGTTCGCATTCGGGCGGGAATTCGAGGCTGAAGAAGCGGCGATTCCACAAACCCGTGAGCGGGTCGGTCAAGGCAGCGTGCGCGAGTTGGCGGTTTGCTTCGGCCAGGGCGTAGGTGCGCTCCGCCACTTCCTGTTCCAGCTCCCGCGCGCGGCCAGCGAGCGCGCGCGCGCGCCAGCGTCCGAAAAAAAGTCCGAGCAGCACCAGTGCAAGCGCATACAGACCGAACGCCCACGTCCCTCGCCACCACGGTGCATGCACGCGAAAATGCCATGCAACCGCGCCGGATTCGACACCGTCCGCATCGCGTGCCCATGCCTGGAAGGTGTAGGCGCCCGCGGGCAGGCGGCTGTAGCTGCGATGCGCGCTTTCCATCCAGTCGCCCGGTCGATCTTCCAGGCCCAGCAACTGCGAGCGGTAACGTGTTCGATATTCGCGTTGGTAGGCGAGCAGGCTGAGGTCGAAAACGACATTGCTTTCGGCCTCGCGCAGATCCGCGCCTGGCTGCAGAAGGTGTCCATTCTGTTCGTCCGTGACCGCGAGTATGCGTAACGGTCGAGGCGTATTGGTGCGCACTTCGGCAGACGGGTCGTACATGGCCGCACCTTCGATGGTGCCGCCCCACAGGCGCCCTTGTGAGTCGACCAGCGACGCACGGGAAAACTCGAGATCGGGCAGGCCATCGGCAAGGCCAAAGTGTTCAACGCCAGGCTGCGCTCGTGCATGGCTGTCGACCGTCAGCCGCGTCACGCCGTCAGCGCCGAACAGGTACATGCGATTGCGCTCGTCGAATTGCACCTGATAGATCGAGGATGCCTGCTCGGAGGCGGGCAGTTCGAGTTGAGTGCAGGAAGAGTCCTTGTCCAAATCGATGCGGACGGCTCCGTTGAACGTTGCCGCCCACAACACATGGTCACGGCCCGGCGTACCTCGTTCGCGCAAATCGAAAACAGCGGTATCGACGAGCCCGGCACAGTTCATTTTTTGCCACGCGTTTCCGCGTCGATAGAAAAGTCCCTGCTCCGCTCCCGCCCAGACGATCGTTTCGCCTTGGTTATCGGTGCTGCGCATGACCCGCACAAAAAAATTCGACGGCATGCCGGGGACATCTTCGCGCTCGAGGCGATCGTTGCGGATCTTCGCGATGCCGTTATGCGTGCCCAGCCACAACGTGCCGGCCGCATCGCCCGCGGTCTGCAGATGCATGCCGGCGACGGCGTTGTCCGGCAGTTCGGAGTTGGCGGTGGTGTATTCGCGCACGCCGCTCCGCGATTCCAGCAGGACCCCCTGCCTCGTTGCGACCCAGAGACGATCCGCTTCGCGCACCATCCCGAAGACTTCGCTGTGCGCATATCTGGCCGGCAGCCACGGCCTCCATTGCCCGTCGACCCAGCGCGCACTGCCGTCGGCGGTTCCAATCCATATCGCATCCTTGTCGTCGAGGAAGTGCGTCTCACCGATCGCGTAGACGATGCGATTGGGCAGCCCGTCGTGTTCCTCGAACGCCGACCACATCTGCGGTTCCGCGCGCAGCACACCACTGTGGCCGGAAGCCAGCCACAACACCGGGACCGATTGACCGACACCCGTCAGCATCGCCGCATTCACCGCGTTTTCGGGCAAGCCGTTGGCGGTGGTCGTGCGGCGCCACTGGCCGTCGTTGCTGAATTCGACCAAGCCGCCGACGGGCATGGTGGCGATCAGCTTCTCGGCCCCATCGCGCTGCGGGACGCGTAAAAAGCCGGTGACACCGTCGGGAAAATCCACTGCGTCGGCATAGACCATGAGCCGTTCGCCCGCGAGCCGCGCCACGCCTTGCACGGTGCCAATCCACAAGTCCTTGCCCGCGGCACCGCCCCATTCGATCAACGAACCGACCGAATCGCCGGGAAGCCCGTCGGCGTGGGTCAGATGCCAATTCGATCGTTGCGGTGCGTGATAAGGGTCGTCGATGCGGTATACGCCGCTGTCTGGCGTGCCGATATACACGTACTCTCCACTTGCATCGCGCGCCGGCAGGATGCATTTCACCCTGAGCCCGTGAAAGGCCTCGATCTCGCTGCAGTGATCGTCGCGACAAAGGTAAATACCGTCGTCTGTACCGACCCACATCCCGTGATCAGCGTCGGCGTAGAGACTTTCGATGTCGAGCGTGGCCGCGACGCTCGACAAGGGCTTGTGCTCGAGCTTGCCGTCGCGGTAAACGAACAAGCCGGCGGTATCCGTCCCCACCCATACCGAACCGCTCGTGGCCGTCGACAAGGCGTTGACGTAGGGTTGCCGCGCAGCCGCGTCGAGCGGAAACAATGCACGGGTCCAATGCTGACCATCGTAGCGCGCAAGTCCTCCTTCGGTACCCGCAAGGATGAAACCGTCGCCGTCCTGTGCGAGTGCCGTCACCCAATTGCGTGGCAACCCTTCGCGACTCGCGAATCGCCGATAGGTCTGCCAACGCAGTTGCGTCTCTGCGCTCTGCGACGGACCCGCGATGACCTCACGCACAGGGTTGGCGGCAACGGCCGAACATGAAAACAGCAGCAAAAGCGCGGCAGCGAGCAAGGCACTCCAGCCATCCTTGAATATTCGCGAGGCCAGGGGCATGGGAAGCGTGTTCTCCATCGATACGTGCAGTCAGCAAACCGGCACTTACATTACACATTCCGTGCCATCGCGTGGCGTGGACTGTCTGGGCAACACGATCCACATGCCGATAGCGGCAAACAGCAGGGCCGCGCCGATCGGCGCCGCGCGCGTCGGTAACTTCTCCGCAAAGCGCGAACCCGGCCACACCACCGGCACGTTCGCGAGCAGCATGCCAAGCGTATCGCCGGCGACGAACCGCAACAGCGGGCGATACTGCGCGCCGAGCACGACGGTTGCGATCTGGGTCTTGCCACCCATTTCGGCGAGAAAGAATGCGATCAGGGTCGCGCGGAGTACGCCGTTCCCTGCGCCGCGCACGGCGTCTTCCTTCACCGTCGACCTTGTCTGAAATCAGCGTCCATGCCCGCACCACGAGCACGCTCGGTGCGACGATCCAGCGCAGAGTTTGCGGAGACAGCCATCGGGCAACGAGGGCACCGACCGAGCCGGCAAGCGCGTGATTGACAATGGTTGCTGCGGAAATGCCGAGGCAGATCGGCCACGGCCGGCGATACTTCGCGGCGAGGATCAGTGACAGCAATTGCGTCTTGTCGCCGATTTCACCTACCGCAACTGCGGCGGTCGAGACGAGCAGGCTTTGCATGGGAGCGCTGACGGGCCGGTATGCCGGAAGCCATGATTCCGCACTCTCAGCCCCAGCCGGGGTGCTGCCTGCACGAACCAAAGGTCTTGCCGGATGATGTGCCGTCGGCCCATCAGTCGCGAGCGCCATGGGGTGTTCGCCAGGCATGGCGACGCGTGCTCCGCAGCGTCTCGTCGCGGGCGACGACGACCCGATCGCGCGCGGTCCAACGGCAACCCCAGTTGACTAATAAATGAGAATCATTATCATTTGAATCGTCACCCGACAGCGGAGCTCCCCATGTTCGAAGATCAGACACCCACGCCTGCCTCGTTGCACGCGGGAACGCCGCCGGATGTGGCGCCCGTGTCGCGTGGCATGACGAACCTGCGCATCGACAGCCGGCGCCTCATGTCGGGCGCGAATGAACTGGTCATCGAACACGCGGGCCAGGAATATCGCCTGCGCCTGACACGCAACGACAAGCTGATCCTTACCAAGTAGTGCGGTCGCCGAGCGGTGTAGTCGGCGTCGTCCAGCCGAACCCGGTCTGCCGTGCTCAGCCAGGTGGGCAAGGACGCAGACCAGTTCGCCTCCGCAAAATTCCTTGACGACAACGCCAATCGCTGCAGCGCGACCACCGGCACTTGGGCCGGCGCGAACGCAGGCGTGCCATCGCTGCGCAGCATCCTCAAGCCCATGCACCCGCGCAGATCCCCGGCCGAACTCAGCCTGTGTTCTGCAATGCCTGCGCGACGCCGTGTACGGTCGATACCAGCGCGTCGAACATTGCGTCGTCGTTCCGCTCGGTAGCGCGCCAGCGCTGCAACAGGTCGACCTGGATCAGGTTCATCGGATCGGCATACGGATTGCGCAGCCGCAGCGACAACGCGAGTCGCGGATCTTGGCCAAGCAGGCGATCGCTCTCGAGCAGGCGCAGGATCCAGGCGATCGTGCGCTCGAACTCGGCGGCGAGGAGCGGGAAGAACGTTTCATGCGCGGGACCCGCCAACAGCGAGAACCGCTCAGCGATGTCGAGGTCGCTTTTAGCCAGCACCATTTGCAGGTCTTCGATCAACGTGCGGAAAAAGGCCCAGTCGCGCGTCATTTCCTTCAATACTTCCTCATCACCGCGTGCAGCAGCAGCCTCGATTGCCGAACCCACGCCGTACCAACCAGGCAGATTGGAGCGGCATTGCGTCCACGCGAAAACCCAAGGGATCGCACGCAGGCTTTCGACGCCACCATTCCCGCCACGACGTGCGGGCCGTGAGCCGAGGGTCATCCTTTCAATCACATCAATCGGTGTCGCCGCGCGAAAATAGTCGACGAAGCCGGTGTCCAGAAGCAGGGCGCGGTATGCGGCTTCGCCGTCTGTAGCGAGTTGCCCCATCGTCTCTCGCCAGCGCGTTTCGCGCCTGTCGGGTGGACGCGGGCGCAGCGTCGCGGCAAGTACCGCGCCGACGGTCTGCTCGAAGTTGCGCAGCGCTATCGCGCGCATGCCGTACTTGCGATGAATCACCTCGCCCTGCTCGGTCACGCGCAGGTGCGCGCCAATGGTGCCGCGTGGCGCCGCCATCACCGCGCGCGACGTCTTGCCACCACCGCGGCTAATCGAACCGCCACGACCATGGAAGAAAACGACATCGACGCCCGCCTCGTGCGCTACATCGAGCAACTCGACCTGTGCGCGCTGCAACACCCAGCGCGCGGCGAGAATGCCGCCGTCTTTGGCGCTGTCCGAATAGCCGAGCATGATCGTCTGGCGCCCGCCGCGGGCATCCAGATGCGCGCGGTACACAGGATTTTCGAGCAGTGCCGCAAACGTGTCGCGAGCGCCGCGCAAGTCGCCGATCGTCTCGAACAGCGGCGCGATGTCGAGCGGGACGCCGCCGGCCTCATCGACCAGACCGCCCGCGCGGGCGAGGGCGAGCACTGCGAGCACGTCTGCGACGGAGCCGGCCATGCTGATGATGTAGACACCGAGCGCGTCGCTGCCGTAGCGCGCTCGCGCGTCGCCGATCGCCACGAATACAGCGCGACTGCCCGCAAATGCAGCCGCCGCGTCGACGGCTGCAGGCGCCTCGTCACCCGCCACGCAAGCGAGTACGCGCTCGCCGTTGGCGTAGCTCGACAACAGCGTCGCGCGCGCATCCGCGGATGCGGGCAGTGCGCCGAGCGCAGCAGAGAGTGCCGCCGCATGCACGCGTGAATCCTGTCGTACGTCGAGTCGCGCCAGATGAAAGCCGAAGCTCGCAATCCGGCGCTGCAGGCGTTGTACCGCAAAGCCGCCGGCGTGAGAACCCGCATGACGACGCAGGCTGGCGGCGATCAATTCGATGTCGGCGGCAAACTCGGCGACGGTGGAATATCCGCGTGCGTCGTCCACCCCAGTCGCAGCGAGTCGTGCCCCGATCAGGCGCAACAAGACCCGGTATGGCATGTTGACGTGGCGTGGCCGGATACGCGCAGCCGCATCCGGCAGCAAGGTGCGATAGGCCTCCATGCGTTCGAGCAAGCCCGGCTCCACCTTGATGCGATCGAGCGTCTGGCTCAAACCGCGCGCGAGGTGCTCGCATTCCTGCCGGTAGCAACCGAGCACGCGTGTGCGTTGTGTGCGCAGCGTCGCCGCGATGGTCAGTGCATCGACATTCGGATTGCCGTCCATGTCGCCGCCAACCCACGAGGCGAAGCGCAGCACGCGTGGCATTTCCATCTCCAGGCCGTAGACCGTTCGCAACGCATCCTCGAAAGATTCGTGGAAGACCGGCAGCACGCGGTAGATCGGATCGGCGAGATAGAAGACGACGTGTTCGAGTTCGTCGGCGACCGTCGGTCGCAAGCGCGAAATATCGGAGGTCTGCCAGCTCGCGGTGAGCGCCATGCGCAGGCGATCCCAGTCGGTGGCGCGCTCGCGCGGCGTGCGTGTACCGCCAAGATCGGCGATCAGCGCACGCAGGATGTCCTGCTCCTTTTCCAGCAGGGCGCGGCGCGAGACCTCGGTCGGATGCGCAGTGAATACCGGTTCGATGTCCAGGCGCGCGATCGTCGCGCGCAGTTCATCGGCGCCGACACCCGCCTCACGCAGGCGCAGCAACACGTCGTGCAGGCCGTCCGGTTGAGGTGCAGCGCCTGCGATTTCGTACTCGCGGCGGCGGCGCACGCGATGCACGCGCTCAGCGATATTCACGACCTGGAAATACGTTGCGAAGGCGCGGCATAGCGCGTCGGCCGTGCTCGCATCGAGCCCCTGCAGCTGCGCGAGCAGGGCCTGCATCGGTTGATCGCGTTCGCGCCGCTCAATCGCGGCTTTGCGCGCCGATTCGACTCGCGCGAAGAAGGCATCGCCTTCCTGCTCGACGAGCAGTTCGCCGACCATGCGACCGAGGCGACCGACGTCATCGCGCAACGCCTCGTCGTTGGGGCCGAATTCCACTTCGCGCAAGGAACGCATGCCGTCGGCTCCGCAGGGTTGAAGCCGATGAGGATAACAGCCGGATCAGCTCGCCCCTGTCGCGCGGCTCACGCGCCGCGATCGGTGCGCAGGGTTGTGGTAGCGCGTACATCGCCGGCCGCGTCGCGCCCGATGAGCACGCCGAGCCCGATGATGCCCGCGATCACCAGGGCCGCACCGACTCCGGCGATGCCCTGCGGTGGCGCCTCGCCGAGAAAAGCGATGCCGAGTGCACTGGCGAACAACAGTTCCGCCGCCTGCATTGCCTCGGCGGCTCCGAGCGCGGACGGATCGTTGCGCACCATGCCGGTTGCCTGGAAGAACAGGATGGTCGCGATCGTGCCCGCGAACAGCGCGACCCCGCCTGCAAGCGCAATCTGCTGCAGCGGCGGTGTGCCGGCGGCGCTCCCCGCGTACGCCGCGACGAGCCACCAGAACGGCTAGCTCGCCAGCGTCATGCCGAACACGCGCTGGGTAGCGTTCAAGGTTTCGCCGCTGCGCTCCAGATGCAGAAGGATCGCGCGGTTGCCGAGTGGATAGAGGAAAGCCGAAACAGTCACCGCCGCGAGCGCGAGCCACCCATCACGATCGAGTTGTCCGTGAAAATGCGCACTCTGCATGATCGCCACGCCGAGCAGGATCACGCAGCCGAGCGCGAGCGCTTTGCGCGGCAACCGCGCACGCTGATCGCGATAGAGGAGGGGTGCGAGCAACATGCCCGCAATCACGGTGAGCTGGAACGTGCCCGCGATCAGCCACGCTGGCGCGAATGCGGCGGCCCAGGTCAAGCATACGCAGAACAAGGTGAAACCGATGCCGCTCCAACCGAGCCAGATCCACGGATGCGCACGCAGCGCGCGCCACACGGGTGCAAAACCACCTTGCCACGGCAAAACCAGCGCGAGCATCGGCAGGGTGAGGAGATAGCGCAACGCTGCCGACCACGCCCAGTGTCCGCCCGCGCTCGCCATCGCGCGATTGAGCACGTAGGTCGCGGTAAAGAACAATGCCGACACGAGGGCCAGTGCAACGGCGGCGATCGCGGTTCGCCGCGCGGAAATACTCATCGGCGTCGGCTACCGCGCAGGCGCTCGATCGGAAAGCTTGCGATGTCTTCGCCGCCATGCCGTCGTGGCTGGCCGGGCGGCGGTGCATGCGCCTGCGCGTAGACGACTTCATAGGTCGCCGGCAGCACGCCGTCGCGGCGGAACGGTTCGTATGCGGCATATGCGCGCAGCAGGCGCGATTTTCCGGTGAGTGCGCGCTGGCGTTTCGCGTCGGCATTCGTCGCGCCGATTGCGTGCAGCTCGCGCATCAGCGTGCGCGCGTCCGCGTAGGTGAGCACGAAGTCGTCGCGTTCGAGCACCGGGTCGCGAAAGCCGGTGGCAAGCAGAGCATCGCCGATGTCGTGCATGTCGATGAAGCGGCTCACGTGTGGCGCAGCATCGACGCTCGCAAACGCACTGCGCAATTCGTGCAGGGTGCCGGGGCCGAACGTGCTGAACAACAGCAAGCCGCCCGGCCGCAGCACGCGATGGAATTCGGCGAGCGCCAGACCCGGGTCTTCGCACCATTGCAGGCACAGACTCGAATGGACAAGGTCGACGCTGGCATCCGAGATCGGCAGCGCCTGGGCGTCGGCGCACACACGCGCGGAACCTGGCAGGTAATCGCGCGCTGCACGCAGCATCGGCAACGCAAGATCGAGTGCGATGAATTGCGATTCCGGAAACAGCGCGCGCAAATGCGCGCTGCTGCGTCCTGGTCCGCAACCGACATCGAGGACGCGTTGCGGTGCGAGTGCGCTGGCGTCAATGCGCTCGCGCAGGCGACATGCGACTTCGGCCTGTAGCACTGCATGCGCTTCATAGGTCGCCGCCGCGCGACCGAAGGCGCGGCGGATATGCGCAGCGTCAAGTCCGGCACTCATGCCGGCAATTCCGCTGCAAATTCGGCGACCGCGTCGGCGACGTCCTGTGCATGCGACAGAAATGGCGCGTGGCCGCTGTTGCATTCGACATAGCGACCGCGCGGTGCGCGCGCGGCGGACCACTGCATCGCCGCCGGCGGCACCAGTCGATCACGGCCACCTGCTATCCACAGGCTCGGCATCGCGAGCGTTGCAACGCGTGCGCGCAAGTCGCCGGTATCCAATGCCTGCAGCCCAGCGGCGAGAGCTTCGACGGCGGGCTCGCCGCGCGCGAACACGCGTTCCTTCAAGGCGCGCAACTCTGTTTGTGGATGTTCCGAACCCATCGTTTCAAGCGCGAGGAAACGATCGATCGCGCGGCCGTAGCGACTGCGCAGTTCTGTGTCGAATGCGACGAATACGCTGGCGGGCACGCCGTGTGGCCAATCGGGCGCATCGACGAAGCGTGGACTTGCCGCGATCATGCCGAGGCCACGCACGCTGGCTGCGTGATCGAGCGCCGCCTGCAGCGCGACGAGGCCACCCAGCGACCAGCCCAGCCACAACGCACGTGGCGTTGTCGCCGCGATCGCGCGCGCGCACTCGCCGACGACGAAATCGGTTTCCGCGCGGCTGTAGCCGTGCCCGGGCAGGTCGACCAGATGCACGCGGAAGTGCGCGGTCAGGCGCTCGGTCAACGGCGCAAAGATGCCGCCGTGCATGGCCCAGCCATGAATGAGCACGAGGTCGGGACCAGCGCCGTGAGTTTCGATATGCATTGTTCGCGTTGCGGCCTTTCAAGCCATCTCGTTCAAGGGAGGGTTTGGGTGGGAATGGTGTCGTCATGTCGCGGCGATGCGGCATCCATCAGGCGTGCGCTCTTGATGCGCGGTTCGAGCAGGCGCCAGAGCAGGATCGCGTAGCGACGCAGACAGCGACCGCGTGCGCGCAGCCAGCGCGGCCGTCGTTGCTGCGCGATGATGCATTCGGCCAGCCACACTTGATCGAAACGCTCCCACACGCCGGTCGTCACGCACAGATTATTCGCGAGGATTGGATGGACTTCGTCGAACAGGATCGCGCGCAGCTCGCCGAGCGTGTAGGTCGAGCGCGCAAGCTCACGCGCAGCGACGCGCACGAAGCCGCGATACTCGGTGTCGAGGTAAAGGTCGGACAAGGCCAGCCACACCGGGCGACGTGCGTCGAGATCCGCCGCAGCCGGCCTCATGCGTGCGCCGCCGCCAGCGCATCGAGCAGACGTTCGACATCGCGTTCGGCATGCAGTGCAGAAATCGCAACGCGCAGGCGCGCACTGCCGTCGGGCACGGTCGGAGGACGAATCGCCGGCACGAAAAAACCCGCGTCTTCGAGTCGCGCCGCCAACGCAAGCGCCGCGCTGCTGTCGCCAACCCACACCGGCTGGATCGATGTGCGCGACGCAAGCAAGCGGATGCCGCGCGCCGCCGCGCCGTCACGAAAATGCGCAATCGAATGCGCGAGTCGGTCGCGCCGCCAGCCTTCGAAGCGCGCTATGTCGATCGCCGCGCGTGTCGCGGCGGCGAGCGCCGGTGGCAGAGCGGTGGTGTAGACGAAGGTACGTGCGCCCTGCACGAGGCCATCAATCAACGCGGCGCTGCCCGCAACGAACGCACCTGCGACGCCGAGCGCTTTGCCCAGGGTTGCCATGAGGATCGGCACATCGTCCTGTGAAAGCCCTGCCTCGGCCACGCTGCCTGCACCATCGGTACCGAGCACGCCAAGACCGTGCGCGTCATCGACCATCAGCGTTGCGTGCTGTGCCTTGCACAGCGCAGCGAGCTGCACGAGCGGTGCGACGTCGCCGTCCATGCTGAACACGCCGTCGGTGGCAAGCAGCGCGGGAGCTTCTTCTCGTGTCGCAAGTTGGCGCCCGGCACTCGCGATATCCGCGTGTCGATAGCGCTTCAGCGCGCAGCCGGACAAACGTGCCGCGTCGAGCAGGCTGGCGTGGTTGAGCTTGTCCTGCACGCAAAGATCGTCCGCGTCGAGCAGCGCGGAGAGCACGCCAAGGTTCGCCATGTAGCCGGTCGAGAACAGCAGCGCGCGTTCGCGTCCGGTCCAGCGTGCGAGGGCTTCTTCGAGCGCAGCGTGTTCGTCGCGATGGCCGCCGAGCAGATGCGCGGCGCTGGCGCCGACACCCCAGCTTTGCGCCGCGCGCATGAGTGCTTCGATCAGGGCCGGATGCTGGGCGAGACCGAGATAGTCGTTGCTGGCAAAATTTGTGAGCTGCTTGCGGTCGATCCAGATGCTTGCGCCGTCGACGGCTTCGACCGTGCGCAGGCGGCGCGACAGCGCCGTGCGCATACGACCCTCGTGCGCTTGCGCGAGGCGTTGCAACAGGTCCGGTCGCGCGACGGTGGCGCGCATCAGCGTGGAAGGCCCAGCTGTGCAGCGATCCCCTCAGCCGATGCCCGATTGACTTCGGCTGGCAGCAGCGCATCGCGCAAGGTCGGCAAGGCCTGTGCGAGCAACGCCGAGGCTTCCTTGCGGCGACCCTGGCGGACGCGCAGTTCGGCCAGTTCGCTGTGCGCGATCGCCAGGTCGATCGCGGGCGCGTCGTTGGCCTCGAACGCAGCAAGCGCGGCAGTGAGCTCGCGCTCGGCACCGGCCAAGTCGTTCTGCATCAAGGCGAGCGCGGCGCGGTAGCGATGCGCGTTGGCGAAGATCGGGTGCGTCGGCGGCACCAGCGCGGCCCAGAGTTTTTCGGCTTCGCCGATCAACGCGAGGCCGTCGGCGGTGCGCTGCATGCGGCGCGCGACCAGGGCCAGTTGCCAGGTCGCCATCGCGTACTCGACCGAGTCGGTGCCGTCGATACGTGCGGCGCGCGCGCGCAGATCAGTCAGTTGCATCAAGGCGCGATCGTGTTGGCCGGCGAGGGCGAGCGTGCGCGCCTCGCTGCGCAACATGCGCCGTCGCTCCTGATGGTCGGCGTCGATGTGTTCGCCGTCGAACACATCGGAGGACTTGCGATAGAGAGCGAGCGCTGCAGGATAGTCGCCCGCGTTTTCGAGCACACCGGCGTAGTTGCCAAGCGAGATCGCCGCGTCGAGGCCGCCGAAACCGCTGCCGAGCATGGCGCGATCGGACTTCTGCAGCATTGCTGCGGCCTCGCGGTAGCGGCCGAGATTATTCAGTGCCAGAGCGAGTTCGTTGGTCAATTCCATCATGCCGGCACCGCCACTGCCGATCACGCGCTCGTGCAGCACGATCGCTTGGCGCAGCAGCACTTCTGCTTCAGCGGCATGGCCACAGCCGTTCAACGCGGACGCTTTCGCGCGCAACATGGGCACGCGTTCGGGCGCGTCCACAGGGCGTTCCGCGTCAATGCGTGCGAGACCACGTGCGACGACCTCTTGCGCCTCGTCGCAATCGCCATCCGTCGCGAGCAGCGCCGCGAGCGTCTGACTAACGTCGGTCTCGATAGCGAGCGGCGTGCCGGTAGCGGTCGCGCGTTTGAATGCATCGCGCAGCAGCGGGATCGCCTTGGCATCGTCGCCATTGCGGTGATGGGCCAGCGCCAGGGTGTGCAGGCTGCGGATGTGTTCGAGTGCGTCATCGGCTGCGAAGTGTTCGCGCAGCGCGCTTGCGAGCGCAGCTTCGGCTAGTGCAGCAGGACCGTCATTGCCTTCGCCGTACAGATGACTGAGCTCGTCATGATCGGCGGCGAGGCGCAGCGCGCTAGCGCGATCCTGTGCCTCGACGCCGTCGAGTCCGCGACGCATGAGCTCGATCGCGGTCGGAGACTCACCGAGACTTCCGTACAGATGCGCAAGCAGTCGCTGCATGGTGCGGGTGACCGCTGCATCGGCGTGTTGTGCATCGAGCGTGCGCCGGGCCGCATCGAGCAAATCGCGCACGCTGACTTGTCGGCTCATGGCATTGTCGGGCGACGCCGCCTTGAACGCGTCTGTGAGGAAGCCGAGCGCGGCGCGTGCACTGCTCGCATCGCGCTCGGAGGCATCGCGTGCTTGTTGCGCGACGGCTTCCGCGGCGAGCGCGCGTTCGCGCGCAACGTCGAGGCGCCAGACGAAGAACGTGAGTGCGATTGTTGCGGCGATGGCGATGCCGACGCCGATCCGATGTCGCGCCGCGAACTTGCGCAGTCGATACGCACGCGTCACGCGTGCAGCGCGAACCGGTCGCCCCTCGGCACGACGGCGCAGATCGTCGCGGAATTCGCCGGCGCTTGCATAGCGGCGCGCAGGATTCTCGTCGGTCGCCTTGGCCACGATGCCGGCAAGGTCGGCGTCGATCGGCAGGGCGGCAAGCGCGCTCTCATGTCCTGCATCCGGGCGCCCATGCAAGAGTTCGCGGAGCAGCACGCCAAGGCTGAAGATGTCGCTCGCGGTGGTGATCGCTCCGCCGCGCTTCTGTTCGGGACTCGCATAGCCCTGGCTGAACACGCGTGTCGATGTTTCGCGTGCGGACTCGTCGCCGCTTTCGACCAGGCGCGCGATGCCGAAGTCGAGCAGCTTGACCTTGCCATCGCAGTCAACGAGCACGTTCGCGGGCTTGAGGTCGCGATGAATGACGAGCCTCTGATGTGCGTGCTCGACGGCGTCGAGCATGGCCTCGAATAACGCGAGACGAGCGCGCAAGGTCGGCGCTCGCTGCGCGGCGTAGTCGAGCAAGGGCAGCCCGTCGACATATTCGAGCGCGAGCCACGGCTGCCCGTCCTCGCGTTCACCGCCGTCGAGCAAGCGTGCAATGTTTGGATGGTCCAGATTGGCGAGGATCTGCCGCTCCTGGCGCAGGCGGCGCAGGCCATCGCGGGTTGGAAAGCCGCGCAGCAACTTGATCGCGACGGCTTGCGAAAAACCGCCCTCGACGCGTTCAGCGAGGAACACGGTGCCCATGCCACCGGCGCCGAGTTCGTGCAGCAGGCGGTAGGGGCCGAGGCGGTCGGTCGTATTGGACGTGAACTGCGTCGCCGCGCCGTGCAGCACGTTCGCCAGCGGATCGTAGGGGGAGCCGTCGGCGTCGAGCAGACGTTGCAGCATTGTGCGCTCGGTCGGGCTCAAAGCCAGCCCCGCGAGCGCTTCGGCGCGCAGCTCGGGCGGCAAGCCGCGCAGTGTCTCGAAATGCTCGGCGTAGTGGTCGAGCGACAGCGTGGGCGGCGGCACCTTCATGCTTCGAGCGCCGTCTTCAGCCACGCGCGCGCGAGGCGCAGGTCGCGATCGACCGTGCCCTCGGACACCTCGAGGGCTGCGGCCACTTCGACCCGGCTGAAGCCGCCGAAATAGATCAGGTCGATCGTCTGCGCGCGTCGCGTGTCGCTGCGCGCGAGATCGTGCAGCGCGGCGTCGATGCGCACAAGCATGGCATCGCTCTCCGGCGCGGCAACGGTCAGTGCTGCGTCGAGGTCGACGTGTTGTGCGTCGCCGCCGCGTTTGTCGGCGAGGCGCCTGCGCGCCGCGTCGACCAGCACCTGGCGCGTCGCCTGTGCAGCGACATGGAAAAAATGTCGGCGGTCGGCCCAGTTCAGATCGCTGCCAAGCATGCGCATCAGTGCTTCATGCGCGAGGTCGGTCGCGCTCAAGGTAGCACCGGGCATACGCCGCAGCGATTGCGCAGCGATCGCGCGCACGTTGGCGTACACGCGTTGCATCAGCGCCTCGCGCGCGTCCGCGTCGCCACCGCGCCATGCGGCAATCAGGCGAGTGATGTCGTGATCGGGGCTCGCTTCGTTCATGCCAACAACTCAAGGTGTCGTGGGAGTGGTTTCATCGGCGATGAGTGTTGCCGCGTGCGTGACACCATCCCCACCCAACCCTCCCCTTGAAGGGGAGGGCTTCAAAGCATCGCGGCCGAAGCCGCTCCCGCATTGCTCACTCCAGCAGTCAGGCTAGCGCGACTCCGACGATGTCCGCGTGAACCGTCCTTGATTGCGCTTCGACCGCCATTGGATGAATGCCGAGGCGCGCAAACAGGTGCTGGTCCGCTTCGACATCGGGATTGCCGGTGGTCAGGAGTTTTTCTCCATGGAAAATCGAGTTTGCTCCGGCGAAAAAGCACAGTGCCTGGAGTTCGTCACTCATTTCGGCGCGACCGGCGGAGAGGCGCACCATCGAGGCCGGCATCACAATGCGCGCAACCGCGATCATGCGCACGAACTCGAACGGATCGAGCACGGCGGTACCGGCCAGCGGCGTGCCTTCGACCTGCACCAGCCGGTTGATCGGCACCGATTGCGGATGCGCCGGCAAGGTCGCCAGCGTATGCAGTAAACCCGCGCGCTGCACGCGCGATTCACCCATGCCGACAATGCCGCCACAGCAGGTCTTCAGACCCGCATCGCGCACATGCTCCAGGGTATCGAGGCGATCCTGGTATTCGCGCGTGTGGATGATCTCGCCGTAGAACTCCGGTGCGCTGTCGAGATTGTGGTTGTAGTAATCGAGGCCGGCGTTCTTCAGCGCAGCGGCCTGCGGCTGGCTCAGCATGCCGAGCGTCGCGCAGGTTTCCATACCCAGCGCCTTGACTGCGCCAACCATCGCGGCGACTTTCGGGATGTCGCGATCTTTCGGTGAGCGCCACGCCGCACCCATGCAAAAGCGGGTCGCGCCGGCCGCCTTCGCGGCTTGTGCCTTCAGCAGCACCGCATCGAGGCTCATCAGCTTTTCGGCTTCGACACCGGTCGAATAACGCGCAGCCTGCGGGCAATAGGCGCAGTCCTCGGGGCATC
>JBDSNK010000360.1:0-5676 GCA_039915385.1 Dokdonella sp. | reverse complement strand
GCAACTGCGATAGCGAGGAAACGAACCAATGGCATGGAATGAACCCGGCAGCGGCAAGCAGCGCGATCCGTGGAAGGACAACGGTGACAAAGGCGGTGGCGGCGGTTCAATGCCCGACTTCGACGCTCTGCTCAAGCGCGCGCGCGATTTTTTCCATCGTCTGTTCGGCGGCGGTGCGGGTGGACCGGGCATTGCGGTGATCGGCATCCTGATCGCGTGGTTCGCGATCGACAGCGTGGTGCGCGTCGACGCGCGTGAAACCGGTGTGGTCCTGCGCTTCGGCCAGTTCTCGCGTTTGATGACGCCCGGCATCAACTTCAAGTTCCCGCGACCGATCGAATCGGTGAGCAAGGTCAACATCGGCGTGCAGCAGACGACCGATCAGGTGCGCATGCTGACGCGCGATGAAAACATCGTGCTGGTCGATTTCAACGTGCAGTACGAAGTCAGCGATCCGCAGAGCTTTTCATTCGGCGTACGCGATCCGGACCAGACGCTTGGCCAGGCTGCCGAGAGCGCAGTGCGTTCGGTCATCGGCAACAGCGACATGGACACGATTCTCTCCGGCCAGCGCGCCGAGTTGATGGTTAAGGCGCGCGAGTTGCTGCAGGCGACGCTCGATCAGTACAAGACCGGCCTCACCCTGACCGAACTCAATTTCCAGAACGTGCGGCCTCCGCAGGAAGTGAAAGACGCGTTCGACGACGCGAGCCGCGCTCTGCAGGACAAGCAAAAAATCGAGGAAGAAGCGAAGGCCTACGCGAGCAAGGTCGTGCCCGAGGCGCGCGGCGATGCCGCGAGCGCGCGTGCCGAAGCGGAAGGCTACAAGAGCGAGCAGATTGCACGTGCGGAAGGCGACGCGCAGCGCTTCAGTCTCGTCGAAACGCAGTACAAGGCGGCGCCGGAAGTCACGCGCAAGCGCCTGTACATCGAAACGATGGAGCAGGTGATCGGGCATACGCCAAAGGTCGTTGATCTGTCGTCCGGCAAGAATGTGCTTTCGCTGCCGTTGGGCACCGACGCTCGCGGCGTGAGTCCGGGTGTTGCGGGTGCCGCGACCGTGATCAGTCCCGATTCGAAAGGAGCCCACTGATGCGCTTCGCATCCCTGCTGATCGCGTTGATTGCGGCCTTCGTTGCCGCCAATAGCGTGTTCGTCGTCAATGAAGGCCAGACCGCGATCCTGCTCCAGTTCGGCCGCATCGTGCGCACGGGATATGCGCCGGGCCTGCACGCCAAGCTGCCGCTGATCCAGCAGGTGAGCCGCTTCGACAAGCGCGTGCTGACGCTGGAATCAGCGCCGGAGCGTTATCTGACGTCGGAGAAGAAGGACGTCAACATCGACTTCTTCGTGAAATGGCGCATCGTCGACGCCGCGAAGTTCTATGTCTCCGTTGCCGGTGATGAAAAGTCGGCGCAGCAACGCGTCGTGCCGATCGTCAAGGAAGGGCTGCGCACCGCGATCAACTCGCGCACCCTGCGCGAACTCGTCTCCGGCGGACGCGCCGACCTGGCCAAGGATCTGGTCGCCGAAGCGAACCAGAAGACGCAGAGCATGGGCATCGAAGTGGTCGACCTGCGCATCAAGCGCATCGACTTGCCCGAAGACGGCACGGTGATCGGCTCGGTTTACGAACGCATGAAATCCGAGCGCAAGAAAGTGGCCAACCAGTTGCGCGCGGAAGGTTCTGAAACCGGCAAGACGATCACTGCCGACGCCGATCGCCAGGTGCAGGTGATCAATGCCGAAGCCTATCGCGATGCGCAGAAGACGCGCGGCGAAGGCGATGCCGCAGCCTCGCAGACTTATGCGGCTGCCTACGGCAAGGATGCGGAATTCTTTGCGTTCTACCGTAGCCTCGAAGCTTATCGTGAAGCATTCGCGGTGCCGAACGGCACGCTCGTGCTCGACCAGAAATCGGAATTCCTGCGCTACCTGCAGGAAAGCAAATAGCTTGTGATGCCTCAATTGGCAGCGGCGCTGTGCCTGGTACTTGTGATCGAAGGCCTGTTCCTGTTTGCAGCGCCGGCCTTGTGGAAACGCATGGCCGAGCAACTGCAACAAATCGATCAACGCACCCTGCGCATGGTTGGCGGCGGCATGGTGCTGATTGGATTGATCGCGTTGAAGATCGTGCATTGAGGCAAGATCTGCGTTGGCTTTGATGTGCAGGAGTGGTTTCAGCCGCGATGCTTCAAGCACCTGCCGGGAAAGCATCGCGGCTGAAGCCGCTCCTGCGAAATAAAATCCAGTTATCAAGTGAGAACGTCACATGGGCAAGTCAGTCGTAATCCTCGGCGCGCAATGGGGCGACGAAGGCAAGGGCAAGATCGTCGACCTGCTGACGCAGGACATCGGCGCCGTCGTGCGTTTCCAGGGCGGCCATAACGCGGGCCACACACTGGTGATCAAGGGCAAGAAGACCGTCCTGCACCTGATTCCCTCCGGCATCCTGCGCGACGACGCGCTATGCCTGATCGGCAACGGCGTGGTGCTGCATCCGGGCGCGTTGCAGAAGGAAATCGGCGAGCTCGAAGCGAACGGCGTCGAAGTGCGTTCGCGGCTCAAGATCAGCCCCGCGACGCCGATCATCATGCCCTACCACATCGCTCTCGATCAGGCGCGCGAGAAAGCCGCTGGTGGCAAGGCGATCGGTACCACCGGTCGCGGCATCGGCCCCGCGTATGAAGACAAAGTCGCGCGTCGCGGCATCCGCATCGCCGACTTGCGCTATCCGGTTGAACTGGCCGAGAAACTGCGCAGCACGCTCGACTACCACAACTTCGTGTTGACCAATTACTTCAAGGTCGAGGCGATCGATTTCCAGAAGACCCTCGATGAAGCGCTCGCATTCGGCGAATACGTCGAGCCGATGAAATCGGACATCGCCGGCATTCTTCACGAGCTGCGCAAGCAGGGCAAGAAAATCCTCTACGAAGGGGCGCAGGGTTCGCTGCTCGATATTGATCACGGCACTTATCCCTACGTCACGTCGAGCAACACCACGATCGGCGGTGCACTCGCGGGCACGGGTGTCGGTGCGAACGCGATCGACTACGTGCTCGGTATCGCGAAAGCGTATGCAACGCGCGTCGGCAGCGGTCCGTTCCCGACTGAACTCGATGACGAGGTCGGCCAGGGTATCCGCGATCGTGGTCAGGAATACGGCGCCACCACCGGCCGACCGCGCCGCTGCGGCTGGATGGATATCGTCGCGCTCAAGCGCGCCGTCGCCATCAACGGTCTCAGTGGCCTGTGCATCACCAAGCTCGACATCCTCGACGGGATGGAGAAGCTCAACATCTGCGTCGCCTACGAATATCACGGCAAGCGCAGCGAATACGCGCCGCTCGACGCCGCCGGCTGGGACGAGTGCAAACCGGTCTATCTGGAATTCCCCGGCTGGAGTGAATCCACCGCCGGCATCACCGAGTGGGACAAACTCCCGCCCGCTGCGCGCGCGTATCTTCGTGCGCTGGAAGAACTCGCCGGTTGCCCGCTCGCGATCGTCAGCACCGGACCCGACCGCGATGCGAACATCGTGTTGCGCGATCCGTTTGCGTGAGAGACCGCAAGAGGGCGGGGTAAGCGTTTTCGAATCCCGACCTCGACATCACGTCTCCGTTGCGGTGAATTACGTCGTCTTTCCGCAACAGCAGCGTTTGCGAGCCGTCCCTGGCTCGCAGGTCGCGATCAACGCATGCGCGCGTGACCGCGTGTGTTCATGCCATCAATGGCATCGGGCCAGGCAACGCGACCGATCCGGGTTGCAGTACGCGATCGGGATGCCGGCATCGAGACAGTCGCGGAAGTTCTCGTTGCAAGCTGCCTGGCACGCGGTGAGAGCCTGGCTTGGCATCGAGATGCCGATACCGAAAGCGAACAGCGCAAGCGACAGCAAGGCTAGCAATTTCGTGTTCATGGTTTCTCCATTGGATTGAACGTGACACGCATCAGGGTGCGTGCAACCCTCGGCCGACGGCCGAAACGAAAGGGCTAGTGGATCTGCCGGGTGCTGACGCGCAGCCGCTGAAATCACTGCGCATGCGGCAGCACGGTTGCCTGCGTCGGGCTTGCCGGCGGCGGCTTGAGCAAGGCCAGCGATTCGCGCAGCGTGTCTTCACGAAACCCGACGATGCGTCGATCGCCGATGAAGAGCAGCGGTACCGGGCCTCCGTCGACGTGCTCGAAACGCTTCCTGGCGTCATCCGATTGATCGACGACATAGTCGCGATAGTCGACATTTGCACTCGCCAGCCATTCGCGCGTGCGTTTGCAGTAAGGGCAGGTGGACGTGGAAAACATCACGACCGGTTTGCCGGCCTCGCGATACAGCGCGAGAAAATCCCCGCTCACATAGGCCGGTTCCGGAAACATCCGCTCATACTGCGCGCGTGAATGCGGCGCGGCCACTACGCCTGCGGCAAGCGCGACCAAAGGTACGATCGCATACAGCAGGGGCCAACCGATGATCCTGGGCATTGAAACTCCGTCAAAGCGGTGTCAGACCGGCGGGCGCTTTTTCCGCCCTGTATGCATAACGTCGCTTTGTTCGCGTTTGAGACAACAGCGCGAAACGGTTTTGCCCGCATGGAGGAGTGCAGAGGGAGGCATCGTAGGAGCGGCTTCAGCCGCGATGCGCGTTGCGAAACGAACGACACCCTCCCCACCTGAATCCCCCGGCCCTCAGGCGCAGCCTTCGGGCGTTCATCGGCGCGCGGACCCGTGGTCCGCAAGCGCGCCTCTTCACCCCATTGAAGGGGAGGACTTGAAGCAGCCCGCTTTAGCCCTCCCCTTCAAGGGGAGGGTTGGGTGGGGATGGGTTTCGTGCGATCGCGCAAGCAACGCCAGGGCAGGAGAGCGAGACATTGTGGGAGCGGCGGAAGCCGCGATGCTTGTTGCGAAACGAACGACACCCTCCCCACCTGAATCCCCCGGCCCTCAGGCGCAGCCTTCGGGCGTTCATCGGCGCGCGGACCCGTGGTCCGCAAGCGCGCCTCTTCACCCCCTTGAAGGGGAGGACTTGAAGGAGCGCGCTCAGACCCTACTCTCGAAGGGGAGGGCAGAAACGCGCTGCTCCCACTGACAGTTGCTCGCGCAGAAAACGAGCGCGATCACCGCGCTCTGTGCATTCACTCAATCATCAAGCGTGCATCGCTGCCCGCGCGCGGTAGCGCTCCAGCGATTCCTTCAGCGCGTCTGTGCGATCACGCATCAGTTTCAGCTTCACGCGCGCGGCGATCATCTTCACCTTCAGCTCTTCGCGACGCTGCCATTCCTTGTCGGACAAAGGCGTATTCGGCGACGCAGCGCTTGACGACGCCTCGTCGACTTGCTGGAGTTGGTGCAGCGCGGCGGTCAGATCGCGCGCATCGAACTTTGCCGTCATCGGTCGATCCTCTCTTGCACAGCAACGTTCAGTCGTCCGGGAGCGCGAAGTGCGAGCTGGGGATGACTCGCATCGCGCTCCCATCTGCAACCGCCCTTCGCGGGCGGCCGACACGACAGTGCGCCAACGCATGTGGCGCGTGAGCATTCTTCGTGAACGATTGCCTGCGATGTGTGACGCCCGGCACGGGATTTGATTCAGGCTCGCGAAAAAGCGATGGGTGTGCGGCGCACGTCACTCTTCGGCCCAACGTACAGGTTGCCCGAGGATCAACCCGATCGCGGCGA
>JBDSNK010000351.1:0-5161 GCA_039915385.1 Dokdonella sp. | reverse complement strand
CAAACCGGCGGTGAAGGATTTCGGGCCCGAGCCCGAGTTCGATATCCTCAAGCCCGAGGCAGCGAAGAGCGGCGAGATCGGCATCAAGGGACGCCACCTCGATGGTCGTTTCGAATGGGATCTGTCGTTGTTCCGCATGGACTTCCGCAACCTTGTCGTGAGTCAGAGCATCGATGGTTTGCCCGGCCTTGCCAACGCCGGCAACGAGCGTTTCAAGGGCGCCGAAGCAGAGGCGCGCTGGAATCTCGCCGAGGGTCTCAGCGTCGTCGGCACGTATGCGTACCACGATGCGCGTTTCCGCAACTACGTGCAGGACTTTGACGGCACCCCGACCCAACTCGACGGCAACCTGCTGGAAATGTCGCCGCAGCATACCGGCAGCGTCGGCTTTATGTACGCGCAGCCGCAGGGTTTTCGCGCGCACGTTGCCGCCAACTATGTCGGCAAGCGCTGGCTCAACAAGCGCAACACGGCGATCGCATCCGCCTACACAACGCTCGATGCCGGCCTTGGATACGCGTTCGATCGCTGGGAGTTGCGCGTGGACGGCTATAACCTCAGCGACCGCCGCGATCCTGGCTCGGAGAGCGAACTTGGCGATGCGCAGTACTACCGGATGCAGGCGCGTTCGTATTGGTTGAGCGCTCACTTCTCGTTTGGCACGCACTGACAGCGGCGACGCTACGAGCGTAAAAGCGTCGCTTGGTTTCAAGGTTGCGGGCGTGGCCACGGCGCATGGCCGCGCCACTCAAAGGATCTCCATCCTTTGGGTGTCGATGGCGTCCTCGGTAGCGACTAGCTGGTTTTCAGGTTCTGCCGATGAGCCGCATGTGCGGGGCCGACTTCGTCCCGCATGACCCAAGGCCGTCGCGGCTACTTCGCGGCAGGTATCGTAAACGCTGCCGAGACGGGACAGCCCGTGCGCATGCGCTTGCCGCAGCTGCGCAGAGCCAGGTCCTTGGTCAGGCAGACGCGCACTTCCACCAGCTCGCCCTGGCTGCAATGCAAGCTCAGCATGTCGTCATGCAGCTGCGGGTTGGCACGCTTGAGCGCTGCGCGCAGGTCGTCGGCATGCATGTCGACATCGCGTGGCGGCGCCTTGAGTTCCGCTGGCACCTGCACGGACGCAAACGCTCGATCGGCGAGACCGAAATAGCCCGCCGGATCGAGACCGGTGCACGCGCCGTGCGTTGCCCATTCGTGGTTGATCAGGCGCTTGCTGGGCATGAACGCAAGTGTTTGCGCAATGGTCTTGCGGTCGGGTGCGGCATCGGTCTGGCAATGCATGGGGCCGTTGCCGTCTTCGTATTGCGGCCACAGGCCGTGCAACACGAAGCCGTAGCCCTTGTGATTGCACTGTTCGTCCTCGTCCGCATGCGTCTGGCAGAACGTCGGCGACCACGACAGGGCCATCACGTAGTAGTCGTACGCGCCGGGTGTGCCGGCGTCCGATTTCCTGTTGCCGTTGTGCGAGTGCGACGAATGGCGCGCGAACGCCGTATGCGAGCAGCACGCGGCCAGCAAGCCGCAGAGGATCAGGGCAGAACGCAGACATGACATGGCAGGCTCGTCGAGGGTGGGCGGAAAGTCCGCAGCAGAAACTTAGCAGATTGAATGGCATTCATCCCGTTCGCCCGGCCCTCAGCGAGTTCGTTGTCCAAGCGCAGGCAGTCCTGTGGCTTCGCGCAGTAGCGTCGCCCTGGCAACGAAAAAATCCATGGCCGGAACGCGATATGATGCGCGCCCAAATTCCATCAAATCCCGGTCATCCATGCCCAAACGTATTGCCGCACGCCGCTCGCCGATCCACGGCAATGGCGTTTTCGCCCTCACCGATATTCCCAAGGGCATCGAACTCATCGAATACCGCGGCAAGCGTCTGACGCATGCGCAGGCCGATCGTCTGTACGCGAACACCAGCGACAGCGGTCACACCTTCCTGTTTACGCTCAACGACAAGTACGTGATCGATGCGAACAGCGAAGGCAACATCGCTCGCTGGATCAACCACAGCTGCGCACCGAACTGCCGCGCCCTGCTGGAAGACAGCGCTGATGGCGACCCGCGCAACGACCGCGTGCTGATCGAGTCCCTGCGCCCGCTGCAAGCAGGCGAGGAGCTTACGTACGACTACGGCATCGTGCTCGAAGAGCGCCTTACCCCGCGACTGAAGGCGATCTGGGAATGCCGCTGTGGTGCTGCGAAGTGTTCTGGCACCCTGCTCAAGCCCAAGCGCAAGCCGCCTGCGGCAGTCGGGAAACGCGTCGCTGCTGCGAAAAAGGCGCGTACGGGCGCGGAAGCCGCCCGCACTTGACGCCATTCCCTGGCTGCGCTCCGTCGAAATGGGCTCGACTCGCGTCACCGTAGCGTGCCTGCGGCCCGATGATTGGCAATTCCTGGCGTATCGCCGGGATTGACGCGCGCGCGCCTTGGCGTCACCGTAGCCCAGCAGTCGCGTGAGGCTGCGCGTCGAGGGGCGCGACAAGGTGAGCGGCAACAAGACGATTGCTTTGGTAGGCGTGTCCGAGCAGGAGGGCGCGCACCTGCGCCTGTTGCTGCGCAAAAGCGCGCAGGAACTTGATCACACCTGGCGCTGGGGCGACGAGAATGACGCCGATCTCGTCGTCGTCGATGTGCGTTCGTTCGCCGGACAGATGGCGCGCACGCGTGCGCAAGGGGCAGGCGTGCGATATGCGGTCTTCACGGACGCCAAGAAAACCGAGGATGCCGATCTCATCCTGCAAAGACCGTTGCAGCGGGCCAACGTGATCGCTGTGTTCAACCAGGCCGCAGGCGCCGTCGCGCGCAACCCGAACATTGGCGCGCAGACCGCCGATTTCTATACGCGCGATTTGGGCGAGGACATGTCCGACGTGATCCTGCCCGACCTGGAAACCCGTTTTCATCAGCCCAGTCCCGTCGCCGGCCTCGATGAGTTGTTGAGCCCCGAACCGATGGAGCTGCGCGGCGATGGCGCATGGACGCCGCCTTCGGCGCCGATTCCGGCGGCGGACCGTATCGAGATGGCGGCGGAATCGACGCAGCACGCGCCGATGCCGGCTGTTCCGTTGCGCACCTATGCAACGCGCGAACTCATGCTCGCGGATACCGCTCCGCGCGACTTGCGCGCCTATCTGGACGTGAATTTGTTGCAGGTGCCGGCGCGCTTCACGTTGACCGGCATGCCGACGCTGACCCTCGATCCGAAGAACAAGGTGGCGCACGCTGCCGTCGGACTGGGCGGACTCGCGCCCTACTGTCGCAGCCGCTGGCGCCTGTGCGACTGGCAGCCGCTGACAAATTCCGAATTGGCGGACGTGCGCGAAACGCAACAACCCCAAGGTTACCAACGGCTGACGTGGTTGTATGTGCTGTTGTCGTCCGGCGGCCATCTGGCCAGCCATCTCGATCCCGGCGGAACCTATCGCCTCAAGCACTGGGTCGAGATCGAAAAGGAACTCAGTCGATATTTCCGTATCGCCTCGGCAATGCTGCAGCCGGCGCGCCTGCACGAGATCGCAGCCACCGCAGCCGCACCGATGGCCGACGTATTCGATCTGGTCAACGCTTACGACGCGATCGGCATGATCGAATGGCAACCGCGCCCGCGGCGCGATGATGGCGCGGAGAAGAAACCGCCGAGCCTGTTCGGACGACTGCGCAAACCGTTCGGGAAGAGCTGAGGCGGACGTGGCAGCGTGCGCGTGACGTCACGCGTCGGCTACGCTGGCAGTGCCGGAGCTGCGATCACGAGGCGCCTTGCAACTTCAATGGGCGAAGCTCAGATCGCGCGCAATTGATCGGCGATCGAACGCGTGCGCTCGGTCACCGCGTTGCCGGAATGCAGGGTCGTCTTGCGCTCGATGAGCATGACGAGGCATTCGTGTTCGGCCACCGGGTTGTGCTGCACGCCCTTGGGCACGACGAACATTCCGCCCTCGCCGAGCTCGACCGCGCTGCCTTCCATTTCAATGCGCAAATGTCCCTTGAGTATGAAAAACAACTCGTCTTCGTGTTCGTGGTTATGCCATCCAAACGTACCCTGCACCTTGGCGACCTTTACATAGCTGTCGTCCAGCTCGCCAACGACGCGCGGCGACCACAATTCCGTGAGCGCCGCGGCGATCTCGCGTGGCGACGGGGCCGGCAGGGATGTCGTGCGTGGTGATACGGTGTCGTGCATGCGTTTACTCCGCCTTGATGGGAACCCGCGAGAGACTCTGGACAACCATTTTGCCGCAATTGCCGCGTTCGCGGGTATGACGACTCGCTCGCTGGAACTTCTGGACAGCGTTCTAGCTCGCGAGTTCGACAACGCGTGCCGACACCGAGCCGCCAACGATTTCAAGTTGGGCCACCGCGATCGGCAACGTGAAACGACGCGGCCCCGCGCTCCCGGGATTGACGAACAGCACACCGCCTCGCTCATCGATCGATGGCTTGTGCGAGTGTCCTGAAACCACCACGCGCACGCCGGCAGCGACCGGTTCGATATCGAGTTGCGACAGATCGTGGATGACATGGATCGACACGCCGCCGAACATCAGCGATTCGGCCTCCTGCAGGCGCTCGGCCCAGGGTCCGTGATCATTGTTGCCGCGCACCGCCGTGACGGGAGCGAGCACCGCGAGTGCTTCGAGGATGTCAGGGCGACCGATATCGCCGGCATGAATGATGTAGTCGCAGCCGCGGAGGAACGCGAGCGCATCGGGACGCAGCAACCCATGCGTATCGGAGATGAGGCCTACGCGAATCATCGTGTGGCGCCGGCGTTTGCCGACACCCGCCATGAGCGTGCGTGCGAACAGGCTGGATCAGGGCTGCGCACGACCTCTCCGCCGCAGCAGCAGTATCGGGAAGCAGAGCATCTGCAGCAACGCCGCGTCAGCAAACGCGACGAGCCAGAACGACCAGTGCGCGAGCCAAGCAACGGGCGCTTGCTTCGACGCAATGGCTGCGGCGAGAACCAGAATCTGCGCGAGGGCGAACATCGGCGAAACATGGCGCTTTACGCCGCCGCGCCAGAAGCGATAGCTGGCGATGACACAGGCCCAATTGAGCACCACGACGTAAACGGCAAGCGTGAGGAAAATGACCGACAGCAGGTTTGCCACCACGAATGCTCCAGGATTGAACGAAGATGTCTGAAAACCACGACCAT
>JBDSNK010000340.1:0-8583 GCA_039915385.1 Dokdonella sp. | reverse complement strand
GGTTGACCACGCGCTGCCTGCGGTCGGTTGCGTGATGCGCAGGATCGGCGGCGTGATCGTGCTCGGGTTGCCGCGTTGCTGCGACACCAGCCACGGGAACAGCAGTGGATGCGCGTACGCAGCCGACCAGATGGTGTGCCCGCCGGTGTCGTAGCGCGTGTAGATCGTGCTCGCGCCGGCATTGCGCAGCGCGGCGACAAGCGTGTCGGATCCGGCGACGCCGACGGTGCCGTCGTTGTTTGCATGGAAGAACCAGAACGGTATCGCGCTGACGGCAGCGGCAGCGTTGGTGTTGCCGTTGCCGGACATCGGCACCGCCGCGGCGAAGCGTGTCGGTTGCGCAGTGACCGCGCTCCACGTGCCGATACCGCCCATCGACAGGCCGGTCACGTACACGCGATCGGGATCGATGTGATAGGTCGCCGCAATCTGGTCGATGAGCCCGATCGCGGTGGTGAGCGTCGCGCCGCTCCACCAGCCGCCGCTCGGGCACTGCGGTGCGATCATGAAGAGCGGCTGCAACGCGAGCTGAGTGTCGCCGATCAGCTGCAGCGCGCCGTTGGCATTGTTGCTGAGCTGCGCTTCGTTGTCGCTGCCGCGCTCGCCCGATCCGTGCAGGAACAGGATCAGCGGATATGCCTGCGCGCTGGTGTAGCCCGGCGGCACGAAGTAGCGGAACGGCTGGTTGGCGCCGTCCGTGCTGTTGCCGTAAAGGAAGTCGGCGTGCGTGGCCGCAGCGGCAGGTTCAGACGTCAGTACAAGGAGTGAGCAGACGGCCAGCAATCCAAGGGCGTGCATTGGCGGGGTTTCCGGCAGGGGCGGGGCGATCGCGCGGCACGCTAGCACACGTGAGTTTTGCATTCCGGCACTGCAGTGCGCGTCGCGGTGCTTGGCAAATCGGGGCCGCGCGGGCAGCCTAGACGTTTAGTCGATTGCCTGGAGAATGCCTTGACCCTGCCTTGCGTAGAGACCGAAACCGCTGCGAACCCGCGCCACGCGATCATCTGGCTGCATGGCCTCGGTGCCGACGGCAACGATTTCGCGCCGATCGTTCCCGAGCTGGTCGGTCACGACTGGCCGCCCGTGCGTTTCGTGTTCCCGCACGCGCCGGTGCGCCCGGTCACGATCAACAACGGCATGTCGATGCGCGCGTGGTATGACATCCGCGGGCTGGCGATCGCCGACAAGCAGGATGAAGTCGGCATCCGCGCCTCGATCGCACAGGTCGACGAGCTGATTGCACGCGAAGCGGACCGCGGCATTCCGACCGAGCGCGTGCTGCTCGCCGGTTTCTCGCAAGGCGGCGCGATTGCGCTTGCCGGCGGCGTACGCCATGGATCGAAACTCGCGGGCATTCTCGCCTTGTCGACCTACCTGCCACTCGAAGCCATGACCGCCGCCGAATGCAGCAGCGCGAATGCGGGCTTGCCGATCTTCTTCGGTCACGGCAGCTCCGATCCCGTTGTCCCCGCAGCCTTGGGCATTTCCAGCCGCGATGCACTGAAGCAGCTCGGCTACGCGGTCGAATGGCACAGCTATCCGATGGCGCACCAGGTGTGCGCCGCGGAGATCGACGACGTGCGTGCTTGGATCGGTTCACGCCTGCACGCAAGCGCCTGACCATTCGGTGGCGCGTTGAAGCAGACCATGAGAATGGTTTCAGCCGTGCAATTCTTGAACTTGGGAGCCAGCTGAAATCAACACCATCCCCACCCAACCCTCCCCTTCAAGGGGAGGGTTGGGTGGGGATGGTGTTGCCCGATGTCATTCCACGCCAGAGCATCGCGGCTGAAGCCGCTCCTACCGACAGTGGCTCACATTCAGTATCGGCACCACGCCTCTATACTCCTATCCATGAAGCCGGAGACTTCCAGCACACGCCTTGCGCACGCGGACGCTTCCGTACCCACCTGGTTGCCGCATTTTTGCAGCGGGCCAACCCTGTTCGCCGTGATGATCGTCGCCGAGCTGGTCGCCCTCGTTGTGGTGCTGGCACCGGGGATGGAGGTGCGCGCCTGGCTGCCGCGGCTGGGCGTGGTCAGCGTGTATGTGCAGTGGCTGGCGCTGCTCAATGCCGTGGTGCTGTGTTCGCTGCGCCGGCAACTGGAGTCGCTGCCGTCGCGTATCGCCTTCACGCTGGCCTGGGTCACCAGTGTGATGGTCACGGCGCTGGCCGGCGCCGTGGTCTGCCGCATGGATCAGGCGTTGGGTTTGCATCTGACGATTGCGGAAGGTTCGAACTGGCGTTTCGTGTTCGGCAATGCGGCGATCTGCGCCTTGATCTCGGCGGCATTGCTGCGCTACCTGTTCGTGCTGGAGCAGTGGCGAGAACGCGTGCGCGCAGCCTCGAAGGCGCGCTTCGAAGCACTGCAGGCGCGCATTCGGCCGCATTTTCTGTTCAACAGCATGAACACGATCGCAAGCCTGATCCGCACCCGGCCGGCGGAAGCCGAGCGCACGGTTGAGGACCTTGCCGACCTGTTCCGCGCCGCACTCGGCGCTGACGATGCGCCTGGCACGCTGGGCGAGGAACTCGATCTGGTCGAGCGCTATTTGCATATCGAGCAGTTGCGCCTCGGCGATCGTCTCAGCATCGATATCGATGTGGCCGACTTGCCACGCGATCTGTCCGTGCCGCGTTTGCTGCTGCAGCCCCTGGTCGAGAATGCGGTCTATCACGGCATCCAGCCGCGCGCCGATGGCGGCGTCCTCAGCATGCGCGGCCGTCGCCTGCCGGGCGCGATCGAGATCGTCGTGTGCAACCCCTTGCCGCCGGATGCGCCACCGTCGCGCAACGGTGTCTCGCTCGCAAACACGCGTGCCCGCATCGAGTACCATTTCGGCACACGTGGGGAGTTGCGCGTGGAACCGGGTCCCGAGACCTATACCGTGAAAGTGCGCTTGCCCGAGACGCCAGCCCGATGAACGTCTTCATCGTCGACGACGAGCCACTTGCACGCGAACGCCTTGCCGCCATGCTCGCCGAGATTGGCGACGTGGTCGTGGTGGGCGAGGCTGGTAACGGCCGTGACGCGCTCGACGCCATCGCGCGCCTGCGCCCCGACGTGGTGCTGCTGGATATCCGCATGCCGGTGATGGACGGTCTGGAAACGGCGCGGCATCTGGGCACGCTCGAAACGCCGCCCGCAATGATCTTCTGCACGGCCTACGAAGACCACGCGCTCGCCGCGTTCGAGGCGAACGCGGTCGACTATCTGGTCAAGCCGGTGCGCAGTGAACGTCTGCGTTCCGCGCTGGCGAAAGCGCGCCGCTGGACCGGCGAACACGCGCGCAGCGTGGCAAGCGCGCTCGAGTCGGGGCGCAAGCGTACACATCTGTGCGCGCGCGTGCGCGGCAGCCTCGTGCTGGTGCCGGTTGCCGAAATCGACTACCTGCTTGCCGAAGACAAATACGTCGTCGTGCATCACGCCAAAGGCGAGGTGCTGATCGAGGAGCCCTTGAAGGCCCTGGAAGATGAATTCGAAGGCCGCTTCGTGCGTATCCATCGCAATTGCCTGGTCGCGCTGGCAAAGCTTGCAGGCCTGACCCGCGCACCTGATGGCCGTTTGTTCGCGAACGTCGACGGCGTTACGGCCGAACTCGAAGTGAGTCGGCGCAATCTGCCGGTCCTGCGCAAGCTGGTACGAACGCTATGAAAAGACTGCGTATCGCGACCCGCCAGAGCGCGCTCGCGCTGTGGCAGGCCGAACACGTCGCAACGCGCCTGCGCGTCCTGCACGCGGGGCTCGTGGTCGAGCTCGTGCCGATGACCACGCGTGGCGATCAGATCATCGACCGACCGCTCGCCGAAATCGGCGGCAAGGGTCTGTTCCTGAAGGAGCTCGAAGTCGCGATGCTCGAACAGCGCGCCGATATCGCGGTGCATTCGTTCAAGGATGTACCGATGGAGCTGGAGCCCGGCTTCGCCATCGGTGCCGTGCTCGAACGCGCCGATGCAGCGGATGCGTTCATCAGCAACCGGTACTCGCGCTTCGACGAATTGCCGAGGGGCGGGCGCGTCGGCACGTCGTCCCTGCGAAGGCAGGCACAACTGCGCGCGCTGCGGCCGGATCTGCAGCTGATTGATCTGCGCGGCAACGTGAACACTCGCTTGGCCAAGCTCGATGCCGATCACTACGATGCGATCGTGCTCGCTTGCGCGGGCCTCGAGCGTCTGGGTCTCGGTGCGCGCATCACCGCGCGGCTGCAGGCGCCTGATTGGCTGCCGGCGGTTGCGCAAGGCGCGATTGCGGTCGAGTACCGCGCTGGCGATGGCGCCGTCCTCGATCTCGTGCGCGCGCTCGATGATGCCGATACCCATCGCTGCATCGCCGTCGAACGTGCGATGAATCGCAGCCTGCACGGCAGTTGCAACGTGCCGATCGCGGGCTATTGCGTGGAAATCGAAAGCGGACTCGCCCTGTGGGGCCTGGTCGGCGACGCGCACAGCGGGCGCCTCGTGCGCGCGCATGCGCAGGGTCCTCTCGATGAGCCGGACGCGCTGGGCGAGCGCGTCGCGCAGCAGCTGCGCGAGCTTGGTGCCGACGAGATGCTTGCGCGCCTTTAGGAAGTCCTGCGAAAGCGGGTTTGTCCTCAAACCGTGCAGGAGCCGCTTCAGCCGCGATGCCCTCGTCACAAGAAGCATCGCGGCTTCCGCCGCTGCTACAAAAGCTTCTTGGTCAGCATCAACCGCCGAAGTTGTAGACGAGGTTCGTGGTAAACAACTGATCGGTCTTCTTGGTGCCGGGCGCAACGTCCGAATTGCTGCGCACCTGATAGCCGACCTTGAGCGCGAACGCCTTGTTGATGCTCACTGCAACACCGGCATCGTTCTGATAGAACTTGTTGTTGCTGCCGGCTTCGACGAGGAAGGTATCGACGAACGCGGTGTTCTCGGTGAAGCTGTGCTTGTACGACATCAGGCCGCGCCCGACCAGTTCGCTTTGCGCCTCGAACTTGACCGGCACCGACTGGCCGTTGACCACGATGGCGCCATCGATTGGCTGGATTGTCTTGTAGCCCGGTCCGATTTCAAACGACAGCTCGTCGCTCGAATTCTTCAGTACCGTGTAACCGTAGCCGATGGACGCGACCCACTGGTATTCGAACGGCGAGAAATCATCGTTTTCGTAGCGCAGTGCACCCACGATGTAACTGCGCTCGTCGAGCTTGTAGCCCGCCGATGCACCGGTTTCAATGCGATTGGAGGTCAGGTCGTAGTTGGATACATTGACGAGCTGGCCGTTTTGCACGGTCGCGGTCTTCACCTCACCCTTGCTGCGCAGTGCGCTCAGATAGAAGTTGTCCTTCCACTGATCGTCTTCTTTTTTGAGCGAGAACTTCGCATTCAGGTTCTCGGACTTCGAATTGCCGCGCGCGGCAGCAAACCCGAGTTCGCCTGCGCCGGACCAGCCGTCATCGGCGAAAGCGGTTGATGGCAGTGCGACGACCAGGCCCAGCGCCAGCAGGATTTTCGTGTTCTTCATTGGACTACCTTCGTTCGGGACGATACGCATGAAAAAGCCGCTGAAAAAGCAAGCGGCGCCCGCGATGGTAGGGGTTCGCGCTAAACGCGACGTGAACGTCGGCTGGGGAAAATTGTGAACCAGGGTTGCGCGTAAGCGCTTGTCAGCGCCCGTAGTAAGCCATCACGGCGTGTTTCGCCTCGGCGAAGAACAGCCAGCGTTCGACAAAGATGCCGCTCATGCACAGCAGCAACGCGATCGGCAAGCCTATCCACCCGGTCAAGGGCAGCACCACGATCGGCGCAAGCAGCAGCAGCCAGAATGCGATGGCGCGCAGGCGGCGCGAATGCTTGCGCGCCAGCACGAATCCCATCTCGTGGGTCAGATAGTTTTCTTCTGTGTGCGGCTGTTCGAAGCTGCGCACCTCGCCGAGGAGATCGAGTCCGGTTGCGTGCCCCGCACTGAGGGTCGGGAGTGCATCGATGCATCGCCAGTAGGCGCGCTTGAGCAACGCGCACGCGGGTCCGAGCAACACGGCGACCAAGGCTACCGCATGCGCGCTGACCCACAACCCGCCGTTTGCGAGGGTCGCAACGTGCACGGCCGTGAACGAAAGCGCGCCCGAGAAAAGACCCAGCATCAGATAGTTGGCTGCCGTGTAACGCGTGTGCCAGGCGCGAATCGTCTGCAGCGATGCATAGATGCGCGCCGTGCAGAAAACGGTCGCGATGCAACCGAGTGCGAGCGCCGCGCCGCACAGGCGCAGGCCCAGGTGCGCGTCGGGTAGCGCGAAGAGGAGAATGGCGATCGCCGCCATCGGGACATACGTGACCAGGGATGCGATGCCTTCGCGCGAAAGCCATGAACTGCGCCATTGCGAGAACGCGCGCCATGCTCGCCACGGCTGACCGAGGTGGGTCAAGGATGCGAGCAAACCGCAGCTCGTCAGGAGGAAGCCCGTTGCGAGCGCGACGCCGAGGCCAAAGCGGGGATCCAAGGCAATCGACGACCCACCCACTCCGCGCACTACGAAGATTTCCGTCGGCGTCCCCGCCGTGAGGCTGAGGCCGAGCAGGAACAGCAAGCCGTAGCCTGCGCCAGACAGCACGGTGAACAAGATGATGGAAAACGTCGGACGCATCGTTGTTGCATTCCGTCAACGCGACAACGCGCGATCAAGCCAGCGCAACACGCCGGGCAGCTTGTCTCGGTCGAGTATTTCGTTCTGCCCGCTCTCCCCGCCTCGGATAGAGGCGGGGTCAGTGGAAGTGCCGCAGCCATCGCGCCGAGGTCGTGGCGGCAGATACCTGTTCACCGGTTGATAGCCGTACTCGGGCATCAGCGCATAGCCATCGCGTTCGGCGACGAGTTTGGAGATCGCGGAATTTTCGTCGCCGAGATCGCCGAAATGGCGCGCGCGCGTCGGACATGCCATCACGCAGGCCGGTTGGCGATCTTCTTCGTCGAGCGTTTCGTTGTAAATGCGATCAACGCACAGCGTGCATTTCTGCATCGTGCCGCGTTCCATGCTGAACTCGCGCGCGCCATATGGGCAGGCCCACGAACACAGCTGGCAGCCGATGCACTTGTCCGCATCGACGAGCACGATGCCGTCCTCGGCGCGCTTGTAGCTTGCGCCCGTAGGACACACCGTGACACAGGCTGGCGTCTCGCAATGCAGACAGGAGCGCGGGAAATGCACGGTCAGCTCGCGCGATGCACCCTGCGTCGCGTCCTGCTCGACCGCATAGCTATGCACGCGATTGAACCAGACACCGCTCGGCTCCTTGCCGTACGGGTCCTGGTCCAGAAGTGGACCAAAATCCCCACCTTCGTTCCATTCCTTGCACGCGACAGCGCAGGCGTGGCAGCCGACGCAAGTGTCGAGGTCGATGACCAGGCCAAGTTTCTTCGGCGATGCGGGTGGAAGGGTGGTCACGCGTTCAGGCTTTTCGCATGAGGAAATAGTGGGACACCGTTATGCCGACGATTTCGCCGAAGGCCTCGAGCGGTTGAACCCCGTAACGCGCTGCAATTTCGAACACGCGTGCCTGCGTGAGTACATGCATTTCCATGTCCAGTTTGCCTCCACGCTCGCGGAAGTAGCTCTCCGCGTCGAAGCTATAGCCCGGGATATACGTTGGCAGCTGGAAGTAGGCAATGCCGCCGCTCTCTAGTCGTTCGAAGATGCGTTCGAGTATTGCCTCCATGATCGGTGGCGGATTGTGCTGGAGCACAATGAACGAATAGAACGCATTGATCGACGGCAACGTCGCCAGATCTTCGAGCCGACGCAATTGCATGAAATCAACGTTCTTCACATGGCGTTCGACGTGTGCTCGCGCGATTTCGAGATGTCCAGGCGATACGTCGATTCCGGTGACACGGTTGAAATGAGGCGCCAGCCAGCGCGTCAGACGTCCGACCCCGCAGCCAAGTTCGGCACAGTGACCTGTGCCAGTGAGGTTGATGCCATTGCGTTCCAGCGTCGCGAGAAAACGGCGCACATGCAAGTCGCCCAGTTCGTCGAATGCCTCGAAATTCTCCTCCAGCTTGTCCTTGTGGAATCTGTCCTCGGTCAGAACCGACCAGTGTGGATCCGTCTTGCCATAGCTGCTCCAGGCTTCCGCGACGTGATCCAGTAAACGCTGCGTTGTCGCGGGATCCTCGACTTGTTTGATCGCCAGTCGGGGCTCGAAGCCGGTCAATTGGGGAGGGCCAAAACCCCTGACTAGTGTTTTGAATTCATCCGAAGTGACGAAGCGCTCGCGTATGTCGTCGAGCGACTTCGCGTTGCTGCAATGACTGCGGACGACGGCTTCGCTTTCCGGTTCGCGGCGCAGGAAAAGGCGATATGCCCAGACCACTGCATCTTCTGTGACAGGCTGGGACACTGCGCTGGAATTGCTAATCGTGCTCATGAAGAAGCTCCATATGGATTTCATTTGATTCCAGTTTCGGAAACCGTAAATGACGAACGCGGCGGTAAAGTCATGGTTGCAGCGGCCAAAAATACGGAATCAGGATCATCGACAGCGCGCAGAACACCGCGATCAGTGGAATGCCGACCTTCATGAAATCGGTGAAGCGGTAGCCGCCGGCATAGTAGACCATCGTA
>JBDSNK010000344.1:0-4020 GCA_039915385.1 Dokdonella sp. | reverse complement strand
GCTTGTCATCGATCAAAAGTCTTTCTGGATGCCCACGTAGAGACCACGTCGTGGTCCGAACTGCGGCGCACCGACGCCGATGCCTGAGCCGTCACGCAATTCGTAAACCTTGTCGGCGATGTTGATCGCGGCAAGACGAACATCAACCTTGCCGAGCGAGGGCAGGTCGAACGCGCGCCTGGCCGAGAGATTGACGGTGTAGTACTGCCGCAAGTGCGCGCTGTTTGCAAAGTCGGCGCGCAAGCCCGAGCCATAGAGGAAATCGGCGCCGACACGCGTGCCGTTGAAGTCGTAGCTGACGCCGCCTGATGAAGCGAGACGCTGATCGTGGTCGAGATGGACCCAATGAGTGGCGATGTAGTCCAGTTCGTCCTGCTCGAAATTGTACTGACCGGTCACTACCTGCGTGCCCCCGGCACGGCTGGACGAGAGATTGAAGTAGGCCGACAAGTCTTCGTGGTCGTAGTTGGCGGTTAGCTCAACGCCACGCACCTTGCCTTTCGCATAGTTGAAAGGGGAGAAGATCAATGCGGCGCCGAACTGCCCTTCGTCGAGCAGGTTGGTGACCGTGCGGTAGTACGCATCGAGTCCGACCGTGAGGCTGCCGCCAATCTTCTGCGAGACACCTGCATCGAAATAGTGTGAGCGTTCGGACAAGGTCTCGGCATTTACGTTCGTTGGCAGTGCATTCGTAGTGCCCTGGAACAGCGCGATATCACTCTGTGCGATGAGTTCGGCCGGCGGCGGCGTGAAGTAACGCGCGTAACCCGCATGCAGCGTGGTCGTGTCGCTCAGTTGATACACGGCGCCGAGGCGCGGGCTGAGTTGACCTTCCTTCATATACGCGTCGACCTTGTCTGCGCGCACGCCGTAGTTGATGGTCAGTTTGTCGCTGGCCTGCCATTCGTCCTGTACATACGCGCCATAGGTGCGCGCGTTGATGTGTGCGGCGTTGTCGACGATGGTGATCGGTGCGGCGCTGGTCTGGTTGCCGTCGCTGTCGGCGGGGAAAACCAGCGAGGTGTTGTTCGCGATTGGATGCTCCTGGCTGACATACAGTCCATAGCGCAACGTGTGTGCATCGCCGAGCGCGTTGGAGAAATCCGCCTGAAGCGTATTGGCGCGGTTGCTGCGATCGATGCTGCCGGCGACGCCGTTGAAAACGAGGTCGCCGATCGGATCGGGTTGGTAGTTCACGCTGGTGTAGCGCTGACCGAACGAGACCTGGTAGTTGGTTTCACCGAGTTTGCCCTGCAGCGCCAGCACGCCGAAGCGGGTTTGCTCGCGCTGGCGTTCATCCAGGTTGCGCGAATCGAAGTCGGTGAGGTCGCCGAGCTGGAATACCGTGTCCTGATCCGGGTTGTTCGGGATCTGGAAGCGGTTGTTGGTCGTGCCGAACATGAAGGACAGGCGCGCATCGTCGTTGAGGAGATACGACAGGTAGCCAAAGCTCTTGAACTGGTTGGTGCGATCGTGGAGTGCGTTGCGCGAGGAAGTCGGATTTTCGATGCCGAGGTCGCTCTGCAGGAAACTTGAGGTGACAAACCAGCTCCACGGCCCGTTGTTGCCGTAGATCTCGGCGTTGGGATTCAGCGTGCCGAACGACCCGGCGGTCAAGCCGATGCTGCCGCCGCTTGAAGTCGCGTCCTTGCCATCGTTGCCGGACTTTGTCGTGATGTCGACCACGCCGGCTGTGCGATAACCGTATTGGGCGGGCAGCGCGCCGGTAAGGAACGACAGGTTGTCGATGAGGCGGACATCGAGCGCCTGACCGAAGCCGCTGATGCTTTCGGGAATGATGGTCCCGTTGATGCGGTACTGCAGGTCGGCGTGGTCGCCGCGGACATGCAACTGCCCGTACGAATCGTCGACGACGCCCGGCGCGCGCAGCAACAGCTGATTGAGCGAAGTCGATGCGCCCAACGGCAGCTCGTCGATTGATTTGCGGTCGAAGATGTACTCGCTGGTGCCGACATCGGGCGAGAGTTGATTGCGCGCCTTGTCAAGCTTGCCGCTGACACTGACGGTGCCAAGCGTGGTGTCCTCCGGCGCCGATTTCTGCTTCGCGTTGCGCGATGAAGTTTCTGAGTCCGGACTGGAATCTGCACTGTCCGCGGCTGAGTCCGCATTGGCAGCGGCGAAGGTGGTGCCCGATTGGGCAAATACGAGGCCGATACACAGGGCGAGCGCGGTCTTGTTCATGGTCATTCGATCGGTTGGGGAAGATTGAGTTGTTATGTTATAACATAACCGTCAATTGACACAGCGTCCGTGTCGGAAGTCATGCAGCGCTCAGGAAACGCTGGTGGACTAGTCGATAGCTGACCATTGGTTATGTTATAACGTCAACACGGATCGCCCCATGAAGACCAGTCCATACCGCCCATCGCTGTTTGCGCGACTTGCCGACCGTTTCGGGGCCACGGCTTCGTTCCTGTGTGCAGTGCATTGCGCCTTGCTGCCGTTGGTCTTCGCCGCATTGCCGGCGCTTGGACTGGGTTTTCTCGCTGACCATCGCTACGAACGCGCGTTCATTGCGTTTGCCAGCTTGCTTGCACTGACCACGCTGATCGTCGGATTCCGGCGCCATCAGCGATTTGTCGCGTTCTGGTTTCTCGCGCCGGGCATATGCTTGTTGTTCGCCGGCATCGTGGTCGATTTCGACCATGCGTCGATCCTGCATGCAGCGCTGGTGGCGCTCGGCGGGACGCTGGTGATGTGTGCGCACTTGACCAATCTGCGTCTCGCGCACGGCCATGTTCACAACGCAGCCTGCGGGCACTGATCATCTCCTTGTGCAACTGGCGGATTTCTCGCCCAGACCCGCGCGTAGCTGCTGCGTGATTGTGTAACCGCGGCGACGCTGCCTAGCATGCGGCGCAATCCTGCTGAAGCTGCCATCCCCCGATGAGCCACGATCACGATCATTCGCACGCGCATGACCACGCGCGCGTGCATGCACCCGCGAACCCGGACGGGCGTCGCGAGCTGCGCCTGTTGGCTGCCTTTGCACTCACCGCGTGCGCGCTGGTTGCCGAGGCGATTGGCGGCTGGCTGTCAGGATCGCTCGCACTGCTTGCCGATGCTGGACATATGCTGGTTGACGCGGCAGCGCTGCTGTTCGCCTGGCTGGGCGTTCGCTATGCGCGTCGCCCTGCGGATGCGTTGCGCAGCTTCGGCTATGCGCGGCTGGAAGTGCTGGTGGGGTACAGCAATGCGTTGGTGCAGTTCATCCTCGTCGCCTGGATTGCTGTCGAAGCCTTGCTTCGCTTGCACGATCCACAGCCCATTCTGTCGGGAACGATGCTGGTCGTCGCGATCGCCGGCCTGCTCGTCAACGCAATCGTGCTGCTGGCACTGTCTGGCCACGATCAACACGACCTCAACACGGCGAGCGCGCGACTGCATGTGCTCGGTGACTTGTTCGGGTCGATCGGTGCGATTGCGGCGGCCCTTCTGGTGCGCTGGTTCGGCTGGCTCTGGGCGGATCCAGCTGTTTCTATCCTGGTTTCAGTGCTGATTCTTGCCAGCGCGTGGCGCTTGTTGCGCCGTTCCGCGCACATCCTGCTCGAAGGTGCGCCGGAGGGCATCGATTCGGAGCGGTTGATTGCGGCACTAAAGGAGGAGGCGCGCGGGGTCACCGATGTCCATCACGTGCATGTATGGCAACTCGCCGGCGGCTACCACGTTGCGACCCTGCATGCACGCCTGCATGAGGATGCCGATGCAGATGGAGCGATTTCCTCGATTCGTGTGGTCCTGCGCAAACGCTTCGGCATCGAGCACGCGACCGTGCAACTTGAGCGGCTCGACTGCGCCGACACGCAATGCGGGCAGTGAAAGAGCGCATCGCGCGCCTTGGGAAACAGGTCGCGTGCGTGGGGCAGGGTATGTCAATTGTGACGCGATTCTTGCATAGGGCCCGCAGACTGCTATCCTGCGCGCCCGCAACAATCACACATTGAAGAGCAGTCATGGGCAGAGGCGACCGCAAGACCAAGAAAGGCAAGATTTCGATCC
>JBDSNK010000326.1:0-12807 GCA_039915385.1 Dokdonella sp. | reverse complement strand
AACGAATCCAGTTCGCCGATGCACTTGTTGCGATGGCAGACCCCGCTCGACGGCGTCGATTCGGACATGTTCGATGTACAGCTCAACGGCGAATCGGTGACCTACATCGGTCGACTGGTGAAGCGTCCTGCTCCGCAGGCGGCCGACTACCTCGAACTGAAGCCGGGTGAAGCCCGTTCAGTGGATGTCGATCTCAGCGCGTACTACGACATGCACCGGGGCGGGCAATACACCGTGCAGTACCGGCGAGACGCTGCCACGCTGGTGCTCGAAGCGGGGATCGCTGCTCGCGCCGAAGTTGCAGCGACACTTGCGGTCGACAGTCGTTCGACGACGCTGTGGGTAGACGGTGCCGCGAATCCGCTGGATGAGGAAAACCAGTCCATCGACAGCATCCAGGGCGTGCTCGCTGCCACCAACAGCTTCGTCAGCTGCAGCAATACGCGCAAGACCCAGCTGGCGACTGCACGCAATTCCGCGGTGACCTACGCCACCAATAGCAAGAGCTATCTCGATGCCGGCACGCATGGCACCCGCTACACGTGGTGGTTTGGCACCTACGTCAGCAGCCGCTACAGCACCGTCCGCACGCACTTCACCAACCTCAAGAGCGCGCTGTCGAGCCAGCCCTACACGTTCGATTGCACCTGCACCGACAGCGGCACGTACGCCTATGTCTATCCGACGCAGCCATACCGCGTTTATCTGTGTGGCGCTTTCTGGTCGGCGCCCAACACCGGCACCGACTCACGCGCCGGCACGCTGATTCACGAATCCAGCCACTTCAACGTGATCGCTGGAACAAACGATTGGGTCTACGGGCAGAGCGGAGCGCACAGTCTGGCGAGCAGCAATCCAGCACATGCGATCGACAACGCCGACAGCCATGAGTATTTCGCCGAGAACAATCCGGCGCGCAATTGAGCGCATGGCGAAATCGAAAACCTTTGCGGGGCTGCTTCGGCAGCCCCTTTTTTATGGCCATGGATGGCCGGTACGCCGGAAATGCAGGAGCATTTTCCGGCGATGGCCATGGATGGCCGGTACGCCGGAAATGCAGGAGCATTTTCCGGCGATGACCATGGATGGCCGGTACGCTGGGTCCGCGGGTGCTCCTGGCACGCGCGCACACTTCCCACATCCCTGTGGGTTGCAATGCAGGAGCAATTGCCAGCGCTGCGCGCCGCGAACGCCCCGCGCGTATTGAATTGAGTCGGGCCAGACCGCATTCTGCACGCTTTGCGTCGGCGCAGGATAACCATGGGCTTCGATCTTCCCCCCGTTACGCGTGCGCTGTTGTTCGCGAATGTCGTGATCTACCTGGCGCAGATGCTGACCGGGGAGCTCCTGATTGTGCACTTCGCGTTGTGGCCGCTCGGTCCGTCGCAGTTCGCGGACGTTCCCGGTTTTGAGCCTTGGCAGGTCGTCACCTACGGGTTCCTGCACGGCGGTTTGTCGCACATCGCATTCAACATGCTCGCCCTGTGGATGTTCGGCGGTGCGATTGAACGATTGTTCGGTGCGCGTCCATTTGCGCTGTACTACTTCGTTTGCGTCATCGGCGCGGCCGTAACACAGCTGCTGGTCATGCATTTCTTTCCGACCGGATTCTTTCCAACCCTTGGCGCATCCGGCGGCATCTTCGGCCTGCTGCTGGCCTACGGCATGATGTATCCGCATTCGCGCATCATGCTGCTGTTCCCGCCGATTCCAATGCCGGCATGGTTGTTCGTCACCGGCTATGGTGCGATCGAGCTGTTTCTGGGCGTCACGGGCACAGCGGCCGGCGTCGCGCATTTCGCACATCTTGGCGGCATGGCGATCGGCTTCGTGATGATCGAATACTGGCGCGGCAAGCTGCCGCTGAAGCCGCGCCGTATCCTGATGCGGTGAGCGTGCGTGCGTATATGAATGCCTCACGGACGCCCACGCCGTCAGGATCGGCATCGCTGGCAGACTGGCTCGACTACCAGCTGCGCGTACATCCGCGCTCGATCGAGCTGGGCCTCGAACGTGTCGCCGAAGTATGGCGGCGGCTCGGCGCGCCGGCGGCCGCGCCCGTCATCATCACGATCGGCGGTACCAACGGCAAAGGCTCGACCGTGGCGTTCCTCGAAGCAATGCTGGCGGCGGACGGCAAGCGCGTCGGCGCGTTCACGTCGCCCCACCTGCTGCACTACAACGAGCGTGTGCGCGTTGCCGGGGGCAATGCCGAGGATGCCGCGTTGATCGATGCGTTCCAGCGCATCGAATCTGCCCGCGCAGCCGATTCGATTGAACCTGTCGCATTGACCTATTTCGAGTTTGGTACGCTGGCTGCGCTATGGATTTTTTCTCAGGCTGCGCTCGATGTCGCCTTGCTTGAGGTGGGCCTCGGTGGCCGCCTTGACGCGGTGAATATCGTCGATGCGGACGCGGCAATCGTGACCACGGTCGACCTCGATCACCAGGACTGGCTGGGCAACGATCGCGAAACGATCGGGCGCGAGAAAGCCGGAATTTTCCGCCGCGGGCGCCCCGCGATCGTTGGTGAAAGCGATCCACCTTGCAGCTTGCTGGCTCATGCGCGCGATATCGGTGCCGAGCTGTGCCTGCGCGGCCGCGATTTTCAGGTCGAGCCTGCCGTTGAAGGTCGTTGGCGCTGGCGTGCCGATGACGTTTCGCTCGTGTTGCCGCGGCCGCACCTCGCCGCACCGTGCCAGTTCGTGAATGCGTCCGCCGCGATCGCCGTGCTGCATGCCTTGCGTGATCGCCTCGGCTGGCATCCTGCCGCAATCGGGCAGGGTGTCGCGAATGCGCGCGTCGATGCCCGCCTGCAGCGTCTTGCCGATCCAGACCATCGTCTTGCGGAGCTGATCGTCGATGTCGCACACAATCCGCAAGCAGCGCGCGTGCTCGGCGACTGGTTGCGCTTGCAGCCGATCCGTGGCCGCACGCTGGCGGTGTTCGGCGCGCTCGAGGACAAGGACGTGCAGGGGGTTGTCAATGCGCTTGCCGACCCAATCGATGCATGGTTTCTCGCTGGACTTGATCACGATTCACCGCGTGGCCTCGATGCAGCGAAGCTCCGTGATCTGGTCGGCACAGGTTTAGCTGCCAAGCGCTTGCAAAGTACGCATGCCGATGTCCCCAGCGCGCTGGCGGCGGCCTATGACCATGCGCAGGTTGGTGATCGGATCATCGCTTTCGGCTCGTTCTTCGTTGCGGCGGCAGCACTCACTTTTGCTAAGCGGCGTGGCTTGCGCGACGCTTAACGTCGCTACAGCGCGGCGGGCGGTTATAATCGACGCGGGTTTTCCGACGCACCTTCACGGGATTCATCATGGATTTGTCGTTGAAACAACGCCTCCTCGGCGCCGCTGTGCTGATCGCGCTGGCGGTGATCTTCGTGCCGATGCTCATGTCCGGCTCGGCGCCGCGCAAGAGCGCCGAGTTGGAAACCACGAATCTGGCCATCCCTCAGCAACCGGATCACGAATTCCAGCAACGTGTGTTGCCGGTCGACGCGGCGGCGCCGAAGCCGACGGCTCCAGCAGCGCCGCCAGCAGTTGCCGACCCGGACAAGATCGTCGCAGTCGATACCGCGGCAGCGACCAAACCAGCTGCTCCCGCGCCCGTACCGGCGCCAACTCCTACGCCGCCGATGGTCGCTCCAGCGAAGCCTGCCGCCAACGTGAGGGCGGAAACTCCGGCGGTGGTCGCCACGCTGGCGCCAGCGGAGACGGTCAAGCCTGCGCCTGGTCAAGCGGCAAATGGGCACTACTTTGTGAATTTGGGCGTCTACAGCGCCAGCAAGAATGCCCAGGAGTTGGTCGCAGCTCTGAAGAAGGGCGGATTTCCAGCCTCCGCAGAGTCGAGTGAATTCCAGGGTAAGCCGGCCGAACGCGTGCGCGTCGGCCCGTTCGCCGACCGCGCAGCGGCCGAAGCCGCGCGCCTGCGCATCAAGCAATTGAAGCCCGCCGTTCCGGGCAGCGTCATGCAAGTCGCTGAGGATGCGAAGGTGGACGCGCCGGCGAGCGCATTGCCTGCCAATCACGCTGGCGGTTGGGCCGTGCAGCTGGGCGCGCTGAAGACGGCGGAGGACGCCAATAAATTGCGCGATCGCCTGAAGAATGCCGGCTTCGTTGCCTTCGTCGACAAGGTCGATGCGAATGGTTCGACCTTGTGGCGCGTGCGCGCGGGTCCGGAAGTCGATCGTGGCGCGGCCGACAAGCTCAAGGCGGGAATCAAGGAAAAGCTCAAGCTCGACGGCATTGTCGTGACGCTTTGACACCGGCAACAGGAATGGCGAACAGGAAAGAGCCGCCGCGCGAGGCTGGAGTGCTTGTTCGATTTCCGATTTTTGATTTCCGATTCGCGGCCTTGCCATGAACTGGGCCGACTACACGATGATCGCGGTGCTCGGCCTGTCGGTACTGATGGGACTTTGGCGCGGCTTCGTCGGAGAAGTGCTCGCGCTGGCATGCTGGGCGTGCGCATTCTGGGTGGCCTGGTTGTTCGGGCCAACCCTTGCAGAGCGGTTTTCCGCCAGCATATCCACGCCTTCGGCGCGTGTACTGCTGGCCTACGGCTTGTGTTTCATCGCGGTCTTGATGGCGGGAGCAATCGTCACCTTCCTGATTCGGAAACTGGTCGAAAGCAGTGGTTTGTCCGGCAGCGACCGCCTGCTCGGCATGGTGTTCGGTTTGGTGCGCGGACTCGCACTGCTGGTCCTGGTCGTGTTGCTGATGGAGTTCACGCCGTTTCCGCGCGATCCGTGGTGGCACGAGTCGCGTTTGATGCCGACCTTCGAAAATGGCGCACACTGGCTGAGTGCGCGATTGCCAGCTGAAGTATCACGCTATCTAGAACCGGTCGAGAACTTGATCAAGCCGCTCTCGCCAGCGCCGCCACCGAGCAAGGCGGCAGCGCCATCGAAAACGTCATCGTCTGAATCTGTCCACTAATCTGAAGTAGCGAACCATGTGCGGAATAATCGGAATCGTCGGCAAATCGGAAGTCGCTTCGGCGCTCTACGACGCACTCACCGTTCTGCAACATCGCGGTCAGGATGCAGCCGGCATTGCGACCCTCGACGGCAACCGCTTGCGCCTGCACAAGGGTGCGGGTTTGGTGCGCGACGTGTTTGATCGCGAAAGCATGCTCGGCTTGCGCGGCAGCGTCGGCATCGGTCATTGCCGCTATCCGACTGCCGGTTCGGAGGGCTCGACTGAAGCGCAACCGCTGTACGTGAATTCGCCGTATGGCATTGCGCTCGCGCACAACGGCAACCTGATCAACACCGACGCGCTGCGGCGTGAAGTGTTCGAAGACGATCGCCGTCACATCAACACCGACTCCGATTCGGAAGTGTTGCTTAACGTGCTCGCCCACGAATTGCAAATCCAGGATCGGCGCAACCTTTCGCCCGATCACATCTTCAAGGCGGTGGCCGGCACTCACGGGCGGTGTGTCGGTGGCTATGCAGTCGTCTCGATGCTGCTCGATTACGGCGTGCTCGCTTTCCGCGATCCGCATGGCATCCGGCCGCTCGTGCTCGGCGAGCGCGAGACGGCGACCGGAAAGGAATATGCGGTTGCCTCGGAATCGGTTGCACTCGACATCCTCGGCTTCAAGCTGCTGCGCGATGTCGCGCCTGGCGAAGCGGTATTGATGACGCTAGACGGCAAGCTTTTCACGCGCCAGTGCGCGGAACCCGTGAAACATGCGCCGTGCATTTTCGAGTACGTGTATCTTGCTCGACCGGATTCGATGATGGAAGATGTTTCGATCTACAAGGCGCGCCTGCGCATGGGCGAAAAGCTCGGTGAGAAAGTGCTGCGCGAAATGCCCAACCACGACATCGACGCGGTGATACCGATTCCGGATACGTCGCGCACGGCCGCAGGCCCGCTCGCGCATGCGCTGGGCGTGCCGGTGCGCGAGGGTTTCGTCAAGAACCGCTACATCGGCCGCACCTTCATCATGCCGGGGCAGAGCGAGCGAGTTAAATCGGTCCGTCGCAAACTCAATCCGATCCAGCTCGAATTCCGCAACAAGAACGTGTTGCTCGTTGACGACTCGATCGTGCGCGGGACCACGTCCAAGCAGATCATCCAGATGGCGCGCGATGCCGGCGCGAAGAAAGTCTATTTCGCCTCAGCGGCGCCGCCGGTGCGCTATCCAAACATCTATGGCATCGACATGCCTGTCACCGCCGAACTGGTAGCGCATGGACGCACGACGGCGGAAATCGAGAAGATCCTCGGTGCCGACAAGCTGATCTATCAGGATCTTGAGGATCTGATCTGGGCGGTGCAGGATGGGAACGAGAACCTGCAGCACTTCGATACCTCGTGTTTTTCGGGCGAATACGTGACTGGTGTTGAGCCGACCTATCTCGCTGATCTCGAATTCGCGCGCTCGGACGATGCCAAATTGCAGCGTCGACAAGCGGTCTGACGCAGCTCTGTAACGCGCCAGATCCGCGTTGCTTGGAAATATTGTCGTGCCCATATGACGCATACATCGCACCTTTGGCGGCATCGTCGTGGATAATGCACATCCGCCGTTCAGGAATTGCAAGACGACATGATCGATGTCGCCACTGAAAATCTGTTCGCAGCGGCGCAGCAGTGTCTCGCCTGCAAGGATCCTGTGCGGAAGGTCGCACTGACAGCTGCCGTTGCCCGCGCATTGGCAGCAAGCGGGCTCACGCTGGAAGCGCCCGAAGCGGTTGCGCCCATCAGTGATCCAGGTCGCCCCGAGCGGCCACTCCTGGTCGCGCCACGTCAGCTGGCGGGACGAGGGCTGGGTTCAAACGAGGGGAGGGCGGCTCTGGTCCACGCGGTCGCGCACATCGAATTCAACGCGATCAATCTGGCGTGGGATGCGGTGTATCGTTTTCGCGGCATGCCGGTCGAGTACTACCACGATTGGACGCAGGTTGCCGCCGACGAGGCGCGCCACTTCACCTTGCTCAATGCGCGTCTTGCCGAGCTCGGATTTTCGTATGGCGATTTCGATGCGCACAACGGTCTTTGGCAAATGGCCGTACGCACCGCCGACTCCTGCCTTGCGCGCATGGCGCTCGTGCCGCGCGTGCTCGAGGCGCGCGGACTCGATGTGACACCAGGCATGATCGAGCGGCTGCGCCGTGTCGGCGATCACGCGACCGTCTCCATTCTGGAAACGATATTAGGCGAAGAGGTGGCGCACGTGGCTGCGGGTTCGCGCTGGTTCGCCTGGTGTTGTGCGCGCGAAGGGGTGGACGCGCAGCTGACGTTCCATGAATTGCTGGAAACACACTATCGCGGGGCGTTGCGCGGACCGTTCAATGTCGACGCGCGCCTGCGCGCCGGATTTTCGCAAGCCGAGCTTGCGCGCCTGGACGAACTCGCCGCATGAGACCTGCGTCGGCGGCGGCCATGGCAGCGTTTGTCGTTGCGCTGGCAGTGAGCTGGTCGGTTTTGCTGTTGTGGGCAGCACGCGTCGATGTGCGTTCACCCTGGGCGCCTGCCGCCGAGCTGTCCTTGCCGGGCAGCCGTTTTCATTCGGTAGTCGGTTCAGCTACGCCTGATGCACAGCATCTGCGCATCGATGCGGCTGCCAAGGACTTTTCGGCGCTGCAAGCGACCACGTTGGCCAACCTGGTGGCCCGTGACTTTCCGATCCTGCGCTATCGTCTGGTCGAGTTCCCACGCACGCTGGAGCTTTCGCTGGTGTTTCGTACGGCCGAAGCACCAGACGATGTTCAATCCATTTCTTTGCCGCGTCCGGAGCGGCATGAATCGACATTCGATCTTTCGCAAGTCGCAGCGTGGAGAGGGACGATTACCGAGCTGGGTTTCGCGGAATTTCCGACGGCGCAGCTGGTCCCTCCGGCAGCCGGGTTCCGGCCTTTCATGCTTGCTGGCGCGCAGCTGGAATCGCTGTCCTGGCACGGGCGTCTGAGTACCCTGCTCAGTTCATGGCAAGAGCGCCGCCCCTGGCAGCTGATCTCGGTCAGCGCGGTGGGGCCGACCGAAACCGGTGACAGTTCGCCGCATGCACCGCGCTTGCCGTTGGTGCTCGCGCTTGCTCTGCTGAGTGTGGGCGTGCTTGCGCGGGCCATCCTGCAACTGCGCGGCAAGGCCTTGCAGAAATTGCTGTTTGCGTCTGCCGCGGTCGCGTGGATCACTTGCGATCTCGTTTGGCAACGCGACCTTGCCTACAAACGCGATACAGATCGCGATGTTTGGGGCGACGCACCGATCGCTGCGCGCCAGGACCGCGTTCCCGACGCGCGCTTGCGCGAAGTGGCCCTGCATGTTCGTTCGGCGCTGTCGGGCTTTCCGCGAACCACCCGTGTCCTGGTGAGCGCGCCATCCCCGTATGACGCATTGCGTCTGATCTATCACGCGGCACCGTTGAACGTCGGCGTGCTCGCGGGAATCGATGCCGAACATGCGCCACTGGGCACGATCGTCGTGCGCTATGCGGACGATCAGGACAAGGTGCAGAACGGCGTGCTGCAGTTCGGCGGAATCACGCTGCATGTACGCACGATCGAACAGCGGCCGGATCTGGGCATCTATGCGATCGCGGCGGTCCCGCAATGAATCCGTGGGCGATGATGGTCGCGTGGCTGGCGCCGCTGCTGCTGGGAAGCGGTCTCTACGTCCTGATCGTCGGCTGGCCACGACGGCCCTGTGATCGCCTCGTTGCGGGCGGGCTTGGCTGGATCGTCGGCGTGCTGCTGTGCGGCGTGCTGGCGCGCCTGCTCGCATCCACCGATCCGACGCATGTCCTGATGCGGGCCTCGCCGTTCGCTGCGTTGATCGGCGTGAGCGGCTGGCTGGTCGCCTGGCGGTTGCAGACTTCCTCTCCCGCGATGATTGCGCCACCGCCTGCCGCGCGTCTATGGTGGCCATGGGCATTGCTCGTGCTGGTGTTGCTGGGTTGGCGAGGCTGGTTGCTGGCGAGCGACATCCTGCTGCATCCGACGCTGCCGTGGGATGCGTGGGCCGCGTGGCAGGCGAAAGCAAAAACCTGGGTGATGGCAGGTCAGATTGCGCCCTTTGTTTCCTTTGCCGATTGGCTGGCGCATCCGAAGGAGCTACTTCGTACCGGCATCGGTTACAGCTACCCTGACCTGCTGCCGTGGGCGATGGTCTGGTTCGCCGGCGTCGGCGGCTGGATCGAGCCTTGGATCAACCTGACCTGGTTTGGTTTGTGGATTGCCCTGCTCGTCGCGCAGTACGGCCAGCTGCGTGCACTGGGCGTTGCGGCGGCTCATGCGTGGATCGGCGTGTATCTGCTCGGCTCGCTGCCTTTGCTGGAATCGCACGTTGCGCTCGGCGGTTATGCGGACCTCTGGGTCGCCGCCTTGTTCGCGCAGGCGGCCTTCGCCTGGTTGCGTTGGCATTGCCGCAGCGAGCAACGCCAGCTCGGCGTCGTGGTCGGCATCATCGTGCTATTGCCAATGGTGAAACTGGAAGGCGCCGTCTGGGCGATCGTGCTCGGCGCCGCCAGTGTGTTTTCGTCGTTGCCGGCATGGTCGCGGCAGCGCAGACTGCTGCTCGGCTTCGCGTTCGCGACCACGCTGATTCTCTTGTCTGTCGCTTTTGGCGCAGCCTGGATCAGTGTTGCGCGCCGCTACATCGGCAACAACACGGCATTCAGTCTGTTCGACGTATCCGACTCACTGAACGCTTTCAGCACGGGCCTCTGGGCGCAGGGGAACTGGAATCTGCTCTGGTTTGCGTTGCCGGTCGTCATGTTCGCCAATCGTCGCGCGTGGATGCGTTCGGCTACCACACGCCGGCTTGCGGTTCTTGCCAGCGTATCCTTCCTGTTGATTGCGGGTCTGTTCGTCTTTACTGCCGCGGCGCGCTACGCGCAGAGCTATTCTGCGGTCAATCGCCTGATGCTGCAGCTGACGCCGATGCTGGCCGCGCTGCTTTTGCTCGCGTCGAATTCGCCGGATTCCTCGTTGCCGGAAGCGCAACGATAGAACGCCAGTCAGCGCGCTTGGTTTGCGCCGGCCGCCTGGTACAGGCGAAGCATCCGGCTCGCCGAAGCGTCCAGAGTGAAATGTTCGCGCCAGCGTCGCTGTCCGGCTTGACCGAGACGCGCGCGCAAGCCGACGTCGCGCAGTCGTTCGATTGCAGCGGCAAGTGCATGCGCTTCGCCTGGAGCGACCAGCAAGCCGGTCTCTCCATCGGCGACGACGGAGCTGACGCCTGAGCCGCGAATCGCGCTGGCGACAACCGCCACTCCGGCACGCATGGCCTCCAGCAAGACCAGCCCGAATGCTTCGCCGCGATCGAGTGACGGCAGCACGAGCGCATCGGCTGCTGCATAGGCCGCCGCCAGGGCGTCGTCGTGGAGGTCGCCGGCAAATACGATGCGAGCCTCGAGCCCATGCGTGCGCGCCTGCGCCCTCAACCCGCGTTCGCATTCGCCGTTGCCGACCAGCACCAGGTTTGCGTCGCGGACATTGGCAAGGGCGTCGATCAGCACATTGAAACCCTTGTAGCGGGTCAGGCGGCCGACCGCGAGCAGGCGCAAGCCCGCTTGTGCCGGCCACATATCGGTCCGCGGTCGGATAGGTTCGATGGGCGCGATGCCTAGCGGAACGACCGTGGTTTTCGCGTGCCAAGGTGCCAGCGCGACGCTGGCGTCGAGGTATCGCTGCGACGTTGCAACGATTGCATGCGCGCGCGCAAGCGTCGCCTGCTCGAATAGTCGATAGGCGCGGTAGGCCGTGCGCAGGCGCCAATCGGGCGAATCCGGCGGTACGTCGGCATGCCAGTGCACGATCCAGGGCAAGCGGCGTGCCGCTGGACTTGCCAGCACCGCGAAGCAGGATGGATTTGGAAAATGAAGATGCAGCAGGTCCGGCCGGAATTCGCGCAACGCGCGTGCAAGCTCGAACGGAAAAGACGGGCTCAGCGGCGTATATAGCGGTGCTGCGATGCAGCTGCTACGGCGCACGTCGACGCCATTGACCGTCATTTGCGCACGCCGCCATTGACCTGGTCTTTGATGGACCAGCACGCTGACCGCCTCGCCACCGGCGACGCACCACTCGGCCAGCGACTGTGTGTAGCGCTCGATTCCGCCGCGCTCGGGCGCGTAGTACTTGCCGATATGCAGGATGCGCACGCGTGTCAAATCGCTCAGGCTGCGTCGTCGTCCGCGTCGGCGCCCTGCGTTGGGCGGCCGCCGAGACGTTCCAGTTCCTGCTCGAGAATCGCCAGCTTCTGGATCAGTCGGCGCATGTTGCGCTCCTGCTTGGAGCGGTCGATATCGAGTTTCAGCAAACGAATCAGAACCAGTGACAGACCGATGATGATGGGCAGCACTGGCGCGTAGCCGATGCCGGTTTCGCGACCGAGCCAGACGACGACTTGCGGAAACACGCCGAGCACAAAGGTTGCCGCGGCGACAGCGAACCACCAGACGGCGAAGGGACCGTGCAGGTGATCGCGTCGTACCAGGAACAGGATCGCCCCAGCCAGCGCAATGCCGAGAACGGCAGATGTGATCTGTCCGGTCAGCATGTTGGATCGCTTGTCGCCAATGCGTGCGTGTGGCGGCGTCCCGCGTCCAATTGAGCGAGACAAAGTACGGTCGTATGCAACATGTACAAGGCAACCACCGGCCAGGATGCAAACACGCGCGAATGACCTTCGCGACGCGGCAGCATGGGTACCGGAGTCTCCGATATCACCAGCTCATTCTTCGCCAGCAGCATCAGCACACCCACATCCTGATAGTCGAGAAGGCTTGCGGCCGGCCCGGCGAGGATCTCGACAGCGACGCGATCGTACAGGCGCAGCCCGGACGTGAAGTCGCCGAGACCCAGGCCTGTCAGGGCGCGCAGGTAGCGCCAAGCGATACGTTTTGCGTGGCTCAGGCGTTCCACGCAGGTGCCAATCACGACGTTTGCCGCACTCATGGCCTGCGCCTCGAACAGTGTCGGCAATGACCCAGGCAAATGCTGGCCGTCCGCGTCCAGTGTAATCACGCCGGCGAATCCGTTGCGGTGCGCATAACGTATGCCTGCTTGGGTGGCACCCCAGGCGCCGAGTCCTAGCGGAAGCCGCAGTGTATCGGCGCCGGCCGCGCGGGCTCTTGCGACGGTATCATCAACGCTGGCGTCGTCGACCACGAGTACCCGGCAGCCCAAGGCGCGACGCACGCCCTCGACGACCGCGAAAACGGTCGCTGCTTCGTCGCGAGCGGGAATCACCGCCAGGCAATCGGCAGCGCGGAGTGGGGCAGTTTCTGAATGAGCCACGAGGCAGGGCGAGCCGGAAGGAGGCGCGATTCTCCGGGTCGTGCCTGATCAGGTCAATCCAGCATGGCGACACAACTCCCACGCGAAATGCAAAAAGGTGCCGCCGAAACGGAAATCCGTGGTTGCCTAAAAGGGGATGCACCATTCGGCGCGATCCACAAAACACGGAACGGTTTCGAGCTGCCATGCCTGCCGCCACTCCCGCGCTGAAATCTGCCGTCCGGAGCGTTGGTTTCAGGACTCGCAAAGGATTTTCGCCACTTGTGTCCGGTTTGGTCGCGCTCATGCGTCATACAGCTCCGTGGGCCAGAGGCGTAAAGCCGATGGCCGGGAACGACGCCTTGCGCAGTAGGGGTGCCGTCTCGAAGTCTGGCAGGTTAGCCGGGCCCACGCCGGATTTGGGTTGACATGGTGATTTGACTTCACTATCGTCCAGCCGGATCGGGCTTGGTTAACCAACTCAAACCATGGGGAACGGGGGCTGCACCCCGCCCGAAACACTCTGGGAGATATTCCATGAACGCAAAGATGAAGCTTCTGTC
>JBDSNK010000241.1:0-4271 GCA_039915385.1 Dokdonella sp. | reverse complement strand
TGAAGCCGGCATCGGTCGCCAGCTTGATCACATAGTCCTGTGGCAGATACCCGGACTGCTTGATCTTCGCCAGATCGGCATCGGCAGCAGCGCGATGATCGACCACACCGAGCGTACCGCCCGGCTTGAGTACGTCGAAAAATCCCTTGAACATCTGCGCTGCCGTCTCGCCCATGACCCAGTTGTGCACATTGCGGAAGGTGACGACGGTGTCGGCCGATCCTGCTGCACCGAAGTTCGGCGCCTTCGAATCGAATTCGACCGTTTTCGCTTCGCCATAGTCGGCGCTATCGCCTTCAAATTTTTTCTGCAGCGCGCTCTTGTCCTGCGCAGCCTCGCCTTCCGGTTTCTTCGGCTGGGCGCCGGCTGCGATGTAGGTGCCGTTACCCTTCAGCAGCGGTGCGAGAACTTCCGCGTACCAGCCACCACCCGGGGTGATCTCGATCACGGTCTGGCCGGTCTTGACGCCGAAGAACTCGAGCGTCTGCTTCGGATGACGGTATTGGTCGCGCGCCTTGTTCTTGTCCGAGCGCCATGCACCGGCAAGCACCTGATCGAGCTTTGCAGCGGTGAGATCGGCCGCGCTCTTCGGTGGCGGCGGTGAAGCGGGCTGGTCGGCCGGTGCGGCGGCGACCGCGGCCGGCGCGGCCTTCGTGGATGCCGGTTCCTGCGCGCCGCAGGCGACCAGGGCGACCGTGAGGGGGAGTAGCAGGCTGAGCTTGTTCATGACGTGATCCTTGGTCTTTTTTCGGCGTGAATCGGCGAGCTTCGCAGCGCGGCAGACTAGCACACGCGCCGCCGAGCCGATTCAAAATCAGATCGAGGAGAGCGCTCGACTCCGCTTACTCATTTCAAGTATCTGCGCGGTCCGCGCACACCCAAACAAACCCACCGCATTGCCGCTGGGTCTTCGCTTGAATCTTTGCTCGCGCACATGAACGCGCGCCACCACGTTCATCTACCGTACTGGATCAGGTCACGATCGATTCACCGCCCATGCGCTCTTCTATGCGGGCTGAATATCTCAGACAGACAAGGGAGAACCGCTCATGCTTCACTATGCCATCGTGTTCCTGGTCATCGCACTCATTGCCGCCGTGCTCGGCTTTGGCGGCATTGCCGGCGCCTCCGCCGGAATAGCGAAGATCCTGTTCCTCGTATTCTTGGTGCTCTTCGTGGTTTCGCTGGTCATGGGTCGACGCGGCAGGCTTTGACCTGCCGCAGATCGTCGACATGACTTGTCAATCGGCAAGGCGTGCCGAGGCCGGGTAAGGCGGTACATCCTCCTGTTCGCCGGCGAGCAAGCGCTCGCGTAGTGCGTTCCACCAGACAGGATCGAAGATCTCCGGATGCGTTGCGAGCAAAGCGTCGCGCAACGCATCCGGTATTCCGAGGAATCGCGGAAACTGTTCGGGAAATACATCATTCTCGCGCACGCTGAGCCAATCCTCGAGCGGGCGCGTTTCATCGCCTTCACGCGCATCGGGCAGACGGCGGAAACGACACTGCTCGACCAGGCAAAGCTCGTCGTAGTCGTAAAAGATCGCGCGACCGATGCGTGAAACCCCGAAGTTCTTGAGCAGCAAGTCGCCGGGAAAGATATTGCTGCGCGCCAGATCCTTGATCGCCTGACCATAGTCGAGCACCGCGCGCCGCGCCGCATCCGGCGCGGCTTCGCGCGCATAGAGGTTGAGCGGGCGCAGGCGACGTTCGATATAGCAATGCCTGACCACGAGGTGGTCGCCAGCGATCGTGACACTCTCGGCGCACTCGACCGTCAATTCCTGCAGCAGACTCGTCTCGAACTGCTGTAGCGGAAAATGCAGATCGTGGAATTCCTGTGCGTCAACGAGTCGGCCGACGCGGTCATAGCGGAACACCAGCCGGTATTTTTCCTCGACCTGACGTCGCGCGATGTCTTTCGGATAGGCGAAGTGATCGCGGATGATTTTCACCACGATCGGATAGTCCTTCGGCGTGAACACCGCCATGACCATGCCGCGTTCGCCATCCGCATGCACGAGACGTTCCTGCGGATGTCGGCCGAGATGACGAAACAAATGACGATAGCGTTCGGTCTTTCCCTGCTTCAGACGTCCGAGCACGCTGTAGATCTCGCCGACCGGCTTGTGCGGCATCAAGTGTTCCAGCAGAAGAACGGTATCGCCAACCGTCGGTAGATCTGCCTGGAACGCATTGCGCGCATAACCGAACAGCAGCGAGACCTGGTCGGTGTTCGTCAGCACTGCATCGGCGCGTACACCCTCCGCCGTGCTGACCAGCACGATCACCAGCGGCGTGCCGTCGTCGCCATCCACGAGCCGCCCGACCAAATAGGCGCGGCGCTCGCGATAGAACACGTTGCGCAGCAAGTCGATTGCATGCAGGGCGATGCCTTCCTCGAACGCACGCTCGGCGATTTCGCGCGCGATCGCGCTCGCATCGCGCACGCGGTCGGCATAACCGTTGGCAAACGGATAGTCAGCGAGCATGCCCGCGCACGTCGCAGCTAGATCACCGTCGATTTCATGGCGCTTCAACAGCGCGGGCTCGGCGATGCCTGCGGTCGGCTCGTCGTCGAGCGCAATGAACTCGATGCCGGCATCTACGCCGCGCGTGCGAAAGAAGCGTCGCGACAGCGTGTTGAAAAAGGTCTTGGTCAGCTCTCGATCGAGCAGCGGCTCGACGCGACCCGCAAAGTCGTCGCGGATCGAAGCCCACAGCGGCCGCGAACGCACGCGGTCGTCGAGCAACAACTCCAGACGCGCCAGCGTTTCGGCAACGCATACGTCGTACAGATCGATGCGTGTGCCGCCATCGACTTGCGCAGCGCGCCAGTCGCGCCGTTCGAAATGACGCTTCGCACGCCGCGTGATGTCGGCGAAGCGTTCGTTGTAGTCGAGGAACGCATCGAGGATGAGCGCCGCCGCACGCGTGGCAGCGTCAGGTACGACGGAATGCTCGCTGGCGTTCGGCTGCGTCATGGCGACAGTGTAGGCTGCGAAGGCGTGTGCCAACACGTTGTCGAAGCAGCGATTCTCGACCGGCAGATCGTGAGTGCGGGCCGCGTGCGATGCGTGCCTCGCCGGTGTAAGTTGGCCCCGCAGACATCGCCTGCGAATTCTGGGGAAGGAAATGCGCGGATGCTTCAGCCATCGCCACACGGCATTCATTGCGGGCTTCGCCTGCGCGCTAGCTGCGGCATCCGTCAGCCAGGCAGGCGATTTTTCGCCAGGTTCGATATGCGAGCTTCCATCTCCGGCGCCAACAGCGGCCACGAGCTTCTGCAACACATCTCCGATCGCGCTCCCAGCGGCCGGCGCTGCGTCGACGTATCCAAGTGTCATCAACGTTTCTGGCATGAGCGGCGAAATCAGCGATATCAAGATTCGCTTGCTCGGTGTCTCCTATGCCGACACGTCCCTTCTGCAAACGCGCCTCGTGTCGCCGGCAGGCGACGTGGTCGCACTCAGCGGCGGGTTCGCATTTTTGCTCGCGCCGCGTCCGCAAGCGAGTGCCGCCAACTGGACGTTCGCCGATACCGCGGCGGACTACGGTTTGTTCGGTGATCCGTTCCAGTTCAGCGCCACCGCTCCCACTTCGTCGGCGAGTTACTTGCCACGGAGTTTCACGCCCAACACCTTGCCGTCGCCGGCGCCCGCAGCCTTGCCGTCCCAGCTACTGACCCGTTTCAACAACCATCCACCGAACGGAATCTGGTCGCTGTTCCTGTCCGCGGATACGACCTCGTCGACGCAACCTTCCGGCAGTATCGGCTCGGGCTGGTGCCTGGATGTCTCGACAGCGGCGAAACTCCCGGCGTGCTACGTGTTCCAGAACGTCAGCGGCAGCCTTTCAAATACGGACCCGACGCAAACCGGTCGCATCTTTCGCGACGGCCGTCCGACGTTGTGCACGTATCCAAAAAGTGCCACGTTGCTGAATGCGACACCCGTGCACTACACGAAAAACGAGCATGTGAATCCTTTTCCGCAGCCGATCTGCCTGACCGCGACGGCGGATTTCAGCGGTTGCGGCGGCAACCAGGCCGCGCTCGTGCTGTACGACAACTTCGACCCCGCGCACCCGGAGCAAGGTGTACTTGCCGATTCGGGTGTAAGCACCGCGGGGAGAATCTCGTTTTCGACGCGTCTGACCGCAAGCCAGGCCTTCTCCGCGGTCGTCCACGAAGTGATGGCCAACACCGGCTGCCCAGCGTTCACGTATCTCCTCGAAAGCAACATCTGCCTTCCGCCGCCTGCGGGCGACGA
>JBDSNK010000167.1:0-16896 GCA_039915385.1 Dokdonella sp. | reverse complement strand
CGGGCAATGCACCCGTCTCGCTGAGGATCGGAGTCGGTGTGCCGGTGGCCGTCACGGTAAACGTGCCGGCCGTGCCTACGGTGAACGTCGTCGCGTTCGCACTCGTGATCAGCGCGCCGTCGACGATAGCCAGCGTGAAATTCTGTGTGGCGGGAGCACCGATGCCGTTGGTGGCCGTGAATACGAGTGGGTAGCTGCCGCCTGTACCCGCCGCAGGCGTGCCCGACAACACGCCGGTCGCCGTGTTGAACGTAACGCCCGTTGGAAGTGCGCCCGTCTCGGAAAGTGCCGGCAGCGGAAAGCCGCTGGCAGTTACGTTGAACGTGCCTGCCGCGCCGATGGTGAACGCGATCGTGTTCGCGCTGGTGATAGCCGGCGCTTCGTCGATGGTCAGCGTGAAGTTCTGCGTTGCCGGAGCACCGACACCGTTGGTTGCGGTGAAGGTGATTGCATAGGTGCCGCCCGTGCCGGCGGCGGGCGTGCCCGCAAGTACGCCGGTGCCAGTATTGAATGTCACGCCACTCGGCAACGCGCCTGTTTCGCTCAAGGTCGGCGCCGGGCTTCCGGTCGCGGTGACAGTGAACGTACCGGCGGTACCGACCGTGAAGCTTGTCGCGTTCGCACTGGTGATCGCGGAAGCTTCGTCCACGGTCAAGGTGAAGTTCTGCGTCGCCGGCGCGCCAACACCGTTCGATGCGGTAAACGTGATCGGATAGCTGCCCGCCGTGCCCGCCGCCGGCGTACCCGACAACAAACCAGTCCCCGTATTGAACGTCACACCGGTCGGCAGCGCGCCCGTTTCACTCAGGCTGGGCAGTGGTTGGCCGGTCGTGGTGACATTGAAGTTGCCCGCGGTGCCGACGGTGAACGTCGTGCTCGCGGCGCTGGTGATAGCCGACGCCTCATCCACGATCAGGGTGACCGGGACCGAAGCGAGCGAGCACGAAGCTGCGTCGGAAACATCGACAAGCAACGCGTAACTGCCGCTGGTTCCCGCCTGAGGCGTACCGGAGAGGTTGCCATTGCTGGCCAGGGTGAGGCCACTTGGCAACGCTGGCGAACTCGCTGAGAGCACAAGGTTGTAGGGTGCAACGCCACCGCTTACCGCGAGCGTCTGGCTGTAGGCGACACCGACGACGGCATTCGCTGGCGGCGCAATGCTGAAGCTGCCGCACATGATCGACACACTGTAGACGCGGCCGCCGTTGCAACTGGCCGCATCGGTGGCGTTGATCGCAAAGGTGAAGCTGCCGGTCGCCGTCGGCGTGCCAGTGACTTGTCCCGTGCTGATCGCAAGACCATCGGGCAGCGCACCGGAAGCGACCGAGAACGCGCTTGGTGTGAAAGCCACCGGAGGATTGCCGGTAGTCGCGCTGAGCGCCTGCGTGTACGCGCTGCCAATGACACCGTCAGGCAGGGACAAGGGCGCTACGCCGATGGTCGGGCAAGCCGGCGCAGCCGCGAGCACGATAGCCGGCGACGACAGCATCAGCACGAGCAACCACGCGAAGCAAGCCGAGACGCGATGGAAACAATTCACTGGACAATCCCCCTGAAAACCCGCTGATGCAGTCCTTGGGCGCAATCACCCGCGCTCACCAACCGGCTATCTGACCCATTGACGGCGGTTCACCACAAACAGCGCGAATCGCCTGATACTGCTCCGGCACCGACAGGCCGGATCAATCGATACCAAAACTCTGCAGCGACACCGGCACCGTGCCGTTCAGGCTCAGGAAGATGTCGTCGAAATACGCCGTGTATGGCGTTGCCGAACTGCCGAGCTTGCGCAACGTAGCGTGCACTTCGGCGCTTGCCGCAAGCGTATTCGCCGGAGGCGTAAAGGCGGGGTCGCCGGCGCTGTACCAGAACCCGTCGTCCGGCACGCCACTGACGATCGCACGCCCCTGCATGCCGCCGGCACCTGCGATGAACTGCGTGCACGCGGCGTCAGTAAAGAAGCGGATTTCGACGGCTGCACCGACGCTGCCATCCGCCGCATCGCTGGCGGGAATCTTGAAGCGCGCGCCGTAATTGGCCTGCAGTACCATGGTTGGCGCCGCGAACACCACGCATTGGCTGATGCCGGCTGCCGCAAGGGCCGTCGACGGACTCGCGCCAAGGTCGACCTGCGCTGCGCCCGAGGTGCCCAACACGCCACTGGCGTCCTGCGTCGCGGTCCACACCGCACTGCCGCTGCCGACCGGATCGGGCGCCGCTGAAAGGAAGAGTGCCCAAGGCGGCAACGTGGTCGCAAAGTTCGGATTCTGGACCGTGTTCTGCGCCTGCGCTGCTACAGCGAAGATCATCAGACCGGCAAATGCCGCGGCTCGACCCAATGCGCCAGTCCGGCGCGCCGCATTCTCAAATTGCATGCTGTCTCCCCTGTCGCGAATCCGGTGGTCACCGACTCCCTCCGCGCACGAGGAAGTATCTGCGCCGAATGTGAAGTTTGCAAAACTATTTTTCAAAATCTGACGTACTGCCCATCATTCGCGCCCTACCTATGTATAGCACCCGCATCGCACAACCGGGGCAAATGAAACTGTGCTGTTTCAGCAGCTCTTGCCGCCCGTGCCTTCAGGTATCACGTCAATGATCAAGGTGCCAGTTGCCACAAATGGCAGCTTGACCTTTACGGCGTCGGTCGTGTAGTAAAAACCGCGCTGCGTGGGCGCCGTTAGCGCATCACGCACGCCCGATTCATAGAATGTTCCAACCGCATCGGCAGCTGTCGCGATCGCGAATCGGCGAACCTTGTCGAGCTTCACGCAGCTGAGCAGACGTGTTCGACGGAATGGTCGGATGTCGAGGTAAAGCGGCGTGGCTTCGACAGCAGTTCCGGCGCTATCGGCGTCGCCGAGTACATAGAGCAAAGGTTTGAATACCGCGTTGCCATGACCGCCCTGGTTGCGCTCGGTCAAGACTTGCAAGCGCACCGCAGCGTGCTCGAGTTCGACCGGAAGTTCGATCACGCGATATCGACTTTTGCCTTTCTCGAACTCGCGCTGTGGCGCATCGGCATCGATATGCAGTCTCTGCGGATGATTTGCCCGCAGCGCGATCGGCCCGTTCGCTGGCGCGTCGACAACCGCTGGCGCGGAATGCCCTGTCCCAAACAGCCGCTCTTTCCACTGCGTGTAGGTTTCACTGATCAGCTGCAGTGGATTTGCAGCAAGGGCCGGTTGCACGGCAAGAAAAAGGAAGATAGGCAACACAAGGCGGGAACGAATCATCAGAGTGCGCTGGAAGTCTTGGCAAAGCGGCCATCAGCGGCCGCAAGACGCAGAGTGGGCGGCTTTCCAGTGCGCCGCAGGCGCCGGATCGAAGAATTGAATGGGTGACGCGGACTCAACAGCGCGTGTCGCGAACGACACGCGCCATCGCTGATGGGCATCAATGGCCGGTCGTCGCCTCAGTTTCCGGCGCAGCAGGCGTCTCCACCTTGTTGTCGATCGGAGGCGGTGGCGGGGTCGGTTGCGCAGCGGGCAGGTCGATCGGTTTGAGATCGCTACCATCCTGTTCGAACGCCTTCAATTGCAACGTCCGCGCGATCGACCCGATCACATGGCGCTGATCATCGTTGGCGCCACGCTTGAGCACGATTCCGGTCAGATGCTCGCGGTCACGCAAATCGCCCATATAGCCGTAAAGCTCTGCTTTGCCGAAGATCGATCCATCGATCGAGTACTTGTCGGCCTTGACCGGCGCAACCATCGCGTTGCCATCGCGCACGTCAGAACGCGCGAATGCTCCGCTCGACACGGCGACGCCCAGGGTCAACACCACACCACGCATCAGGTTCTTCATCGTCTTCATTCCGCTCAGGGGTTCTTGGATGGTTCGGACGACTTGGCCGCTGCGGCGTCCGCTTGCTTGCTTTCAGCGCGGATCTCGACGATCTCGCCCTTCTCCTCGATGTAGGCCTTGAACTTCATCTGGTACGCGGTCCGCGCCAGCGCGACGATGTGTTCGTTCTTGATCTTCTCCTTTTCGCCGCGCTTGAGCAGAACGGTTGCCATCGGCAGCGATTGTTCCTGCCGGTAGCGCAACGCGCTCTTGAGGTCCTCACTGGTCAGCGGCGCCCCATCGAAATCGAACTGGTTGTCCTTGGCAGCCACCAGCGTCACGTCGAACCCAGCCGGAATATCGGCATTGGGAACCGTGTCGGACTTGGTGCGGCCGCCGCCGCAAGCGACGAGCAGCGTCGCCGCGAGGGCAAGCGCGATTAGCTTGCAGGATGATCCGATCGAAAAACTTCGCATGATTCGCCAGCTCCAGACAGTGCGAAAGAAGGATGCAAGCCTACCACCAGGCATTGCGGGCGGCACTCGTGCGTTGCCGCCCATTCAGTAAAACGTTTTCAGGCATGCGGCAGGGTGACGCCGGTCTGCCCCATGTACTTGCCGCCGCGATCCTTGTAGCTGGTTTCGCAGTCCTCATCCGATTCGAGGAACAGCATCTGTGCGACGCCTTCGTTCGCGTAGATCTTCGCTGGCAGCGTCGTCGTATTCGAGAACTCGAGCGTGACATGGCCTTCCCATTCCGGCTCCAGCGGCGTCACATTGACGATGATGCCGCAGCGCGCGTAGGTCGACTTGCCCAGACAGATCGTGAGTACCTTGCGCGGAATCCTGAAGTACTCGACCGTGCGCGCGAGCGCGAACGAATTGGGTGGAATGATGCAGACGTCGGACTTGATGTCGACGAAGCTGCGCTCGTCGAAATTCTTCGGGTCGACGATGGTCGAGTTGATGTTGGTGAATACCTTGAACTCGTCGGCGCAACGCACGTCGTAGCCATAGCTCGATGTTCCGTAGGAAATCAGGCGCTCGCCGCCATTGCGCTTGACCTGGCCCGGCTCGAACGGCTCGATCATCTGCTGCTGTTCCGCCATGCGGCGGATCCACTTGTCGGGTTTGATGCTCATGGGATTCGGAGTTCGGCATTGGAGAATCGGAAAGGCGAATCGCCCACAATCCGGGAGACACAGAATCGGCGGGAATCAGCGCTGCCTTGCCGATTCCCGATTCCCGATTCCCTAGTCCCGGCCTTCACGTGTTCTGGATGACGATTTTCGGAAACGAAATCGCCTTGTTGCGCGCGCGCAGACTCAATCGCGCTGCCGCGTTGCGCGCGATCTCGCGATAACGTGCGGCAAGATCGGACTCGGGCATTGCAGCGACGGTCGGCGTGCCGCTGTCGGCCTGCTCGCGGATGCGGATGTCGAGCGGCAACGAGCCCAGCAGCGGCACGCTGTATTGCTGCGCCATGCGCGCACCGCCACCTTCGCCGAAGACATGTTCTTCATGTCCGCACGCGGAGCAGATATGCGTCGACATGTTCTCGACGATGCCGAGCACCGGCACATTGACCTTCTCGAACATCTTCAAACCCTTCTTCGCATCGAGCAGCGCGATGTCCTGCGGCGTCGTCACGATGATCGCGCCGGAGACCGGGATCTTCTGGCACAGAGTCAGCTGGATGTCGCCGGTACCGGGCGGCAGATCGATGATCAGGTAGTCGAGGTCGGACCAGTTGGTCTCGCTGAGCAGTTGCTGCAATGCCTGCGTCGCCATCGGGCCGCGCCAGATCATCGCGGTGTCCTCTTCGATCATCAGGCCGATCGACATCGCCTGGATGCCATGGCTGACTTTCGGTTCGATGCGCTTGCCGTCCTTGGTGTCCGGCTTGCCTTCGAGGCCGAGCATGCGCACCTGGCTTGGGCCATGGATATCCGCGTCGAGCAGACCCACGCTTGCGCCTTCAGCCTTCAACGCAAGCGCGAGATTCGCTGCCACGGTCGACTTGCCGACGCCACCCTTGCCGGACGCGACCGCAATCACATTCTTGACGCCGGGCAGCGGAGTCAGGCCCTGCTGGACTTCGTGCGCAAACACGCGGCAGGACACGCTGACCGCTGCGTGCGCGATCGCCGGATCGGCTTCGAGCGCTCGCTTGATCGCATCCGCGGTTGCCGCCTGCGCCGACAACGCTGGGTAGCCGAGCAGAATATCGACGGAGACATCGGAGCCTGACACGCCAACGCCGCGCAAGGCGCCGCTGCTGACGAAATCCGTGCCGCTATGCGAATCAGCAACGCCAGCCAGGATCTGCCTGACCCGCGCTTCGAGTGGTTCGGTCATTCGGGGGAGGGGACGAAAGGAAGCAAGACGCGCATTATGCCAGTGCGGCCTGCGCTGCGGCGCGCCTTGACGCCTCAGCGCAGTGCCGGCAAGTTGCGTCAGTCCCCCAACCCGCCAGGAGTCCGCGCCATGTTGCAACGCTGCCAACCCGCCCTGTTCGCCCTCGCGTTCGCCGTCGCCGCACCCACCTTGGCGGCCGATCTCACCCCAGTCGGCACCTGGACCACGATCGATGATGCGACCGGCAAACCGAAGTCAATCGTGCAGATCACCGAAACCGGCGGCAAAATCGAGGGCAAGGTGCTCGAAGTGCTCGTATCCGAACAAGGGCCGCACCCGCTCTGCAAGGAATGCGATGGCGATCGCAAGGACAAGCCCGTCGAGGGCATGACGATCATCTGGGGTGTGGAAAAGGACGACGACGTCTGGGACGGCGGCAAGATCCTCGATCCCAAGAACGGCAAGATCTACAAGGTAAGGCTGACGCTCACCGACAACGGCCAGAAGCTCGACGTGCATGGCTACATCGGCTTTGCCTTGCTCGGCCGCTCGCAAGTGTGGGAGCGCAAGTCGCCCTGAGGGCGCCCCGAACCTCGAATTCATCGATGAACTGTGTGAGCGGCGGAAGCCGCGATGCTTTGTGAGAAGAGCAGCGCGGCTTTTGCGTTTTGATCAGTTCGACATGTGAACCTGGCGACATTTCGTCCGCCGTTTCGCCCGGCCCCATTTCGTGGCCCGCTGCGCACAGCTCGCTCCATGCGATGAGTGCGCGTACTCGTGCAAACACCGTCCCCGCCCAACCCTCCCCTTGAAGGGGAGGGCTTGAGCACTGATTTTAAGTCCTCCCCTTCAAGGGGAGGATGTAGGTGGGGATGGTGTCATTCGCGAAGCAACAAGCATCGCGGCTGAAGCCGCTCCTACAGGCAGTTGCTCCCACAGACAGTTGCTCCCACGAAAGACAGTCGCTGCATTGGTGAGCGGCTCGTCGGTTCACTTTGCATGGCTCATACTTCGCGGCAACTTGTGCAGAGACCGCAACAATGCCGTTGATTCGTGTCGACAAACGCCGTGCAGGCGGCTGGTTTGCTTCGCTGTATGCGATCGTGCTGATCCTCATAGGCATCGCATTGCTCGCCGGCGGCGTGATGCTCGCCTCGCTGGGCGGGTCGTGGTACTACGTCGTCGCCGGCGCATCGCTTGTGCTTTCGGGCATGCTGATCTACAGGCGCAACTTCGCGGGTATCTGGGTTTTCGCGCTCGCCTTCATCGGCACCGTGATCTGGGCGTACTGGGAAGTCGGCGCGCAGTTCTGGCCGCTGGTTCCGCGTCTCTCTCCGTGGATCGTGTTGGCGATCGTCGCCGCACTGATCGCTCCGCCGTTGCGACCGCGCGTACGCGCGATGAGCTGGGTAGCGGTGCTCGTCCTGCTCGCCGTCGGCGCAACCAGTTTCATGGCGATGTTCAACGAACACGGCGTCATCGAAGCAACGCGGCCGCTGGCACAGGCGTCCGTTCCGGACGCACAGGCGCAGCGCAACGAGCGCTGGCAGTACTACGGGCGCACGCTGGACGGCCATCGCTTCGCACCGTTCGACCAGATCGACAAGAAAAACGTCAGCGCGTTGCAGGTCGCGTGGACGTTCCGCAGCGGCGACATCCCGGGCAAGGGCGCGGAGGAGCAGACCACGCCGACGCAGATTGGCGACAGCGTGTATGTCTGCACGCCTTACAACAAGGTGTTCGCGCTCGATGCCGATACGGGCACGGAGCGCTGGCGCTTCGACCCCAAAGCCCCGGACACCAAGGTGTGGAATCGCTGCCGCGGTGTCGCGTACTACGATGCCGCAGCATTCGCGCAAGCGCATCCCGATGACACTACGGCAAACGCGGCGACCGCCGCGACCACGTGCGCGCAGCGCCTGTTCCTCGGCACGACCGATGCGCGCCTGATCGCGCTCGACAGCGCAACTGGCCAGCCATGCGCGGGATTCGGCAGTGGCGGCACGGTGGATCTGACGTTCGGCATGGGACTGGTGCAGCCGCACTACTACATGACGACATCCGAGAACACCGTCATCGGCAATCGCATCATGGTCGGTGGCTGGGTACAGGACGGCGCCTCGGTCGATGAACCTTCCGGCGTGATCCGCGCGTTCAGTGCGGACACCGGCGAACTGCTGTGGGCGTGGGATCCGGATAATCCGGCGACGACCTTGCTGCCGCCGCCGGGTGAATCGTATTCGCGCACCACGCCGAACATGTGGTCGACGCCGTCCTACGACGAGAAACTTGGCTGGGCCTTTCTGCCGATGGGCGGACAGACACCGGACTTCTTTGGCGGCCATCGTCGGCCGGGCAGCGACGAGTTCGGTTCCAACGTCGTCGCCATCGACATGAATACCGGCAAGGTGCAGTGGCATTTCCAGACCACGCACCACGACCTGTGGGACTACGACGTCCCCTCGCAACCGGCGCTGGTGGACATGCCGGATGAAACCGGCAAGACGGTTCCCGCGGTGGTGCAGCTGACCAAGCGCGGCCAGATTTTTGCGCTCAATCGCGAAACCGGCAAACCCATTGCCGAGGTCGTGGAGAAGCCCGCACCCACCGACGTGGTGAAGGACGATCGGGTCTCGCCGACACAACCCTTCTCGATCGGCATGCCGCAAATCGGCAATGAGCCGTTGACGGAAAAGGACATGTGGGGCGCGACCTTCTTCGACCAGCTGATCTGCCGCATCCAGTTCCGCCAGATGCGCTACGACGGCGAGTTCACGCTCGCCAGCGAAGACCACGTCAACCTGCAATACCCCGGCAACTACGGCGGCTTCAACTGGGGCAGTGCGGCCGTCGACCAGGAGAACGACATCCTCTACGCCGGGAGCATGCGCATGCCGTTGTGGGGGAAATACATTCCGCGTGCTGTCGCCGACGATCCGAACGCGCCGGGCGGACACGATGGCCTGCATGTGCAGGCTGGCACGCCCTACGGCTACAAGAAAGGCATGTTCATGTCGCCGCTCGGCGTGCCGTGCCACGCGCCGCCCTACGGCCAGCTCACGGCGATCGACTTGAAGAACAAGAAAATCCTCTGGCAGAAACCGATGGGCACCGTCGCCGATACCGTATTGCCGTTCGGCATCAAGGCAACGCTTCCGTTCGCCATCGGCATGCCCGTCATGGGCGGCCCTGTCGCCACCGCTTCCGGGCTGGTGTTTTTCGCCGGCACCTACGACTACTACCTGCGCGCGATCGACAGCGCGACCGGCAAGGAACTGTGGAAAGGACGCTTGCCCGTCGGCGCGCAGGCGACGCCGATGACCTACGTGTCACCAAAATCGGGGCGCCAGTTCGTGCTCATCGCCGCAGGTGGCGCGCGCGAGTCGCCAGATCGCGGCGACTACATCGTCGCGTATGCGTTGCCGAAGAATGCGGGAAGCCCACCGTAGGGCGGGCTTAAGCCCGCCATGTTGTGCGTGGTCGACGTAGAGAGCGGTGGGCCGAGGCCCACCCTACTCGATTGACGCAGACGCTCACGTAGGGCGGGCTTAAGCCCGCCAAGGCGTATGTGATCCGCGCAAACAGCGGTGGGCCAAGGCCCACCCTACGTCGGCGCGCTCGCGTGCCATAATTCCGCTTTGCAGCAACCCAGCGGAATCTGCGACGCATGACTGCGCCGAAACGCAACATCCTGGTTACCTCGGCCCTGCCCTACGCGAACGGGCGCATCCATCTCGGCCATATGGTCGAACACACCCAATCGGATATCTGGGTGCGCGCGATGCGCATGGCCGGGCACACCGTGCACTACGTGTGTGCGGACGATGCGCACGGCAGCGGCATCATGCTGCGTGCCGAAAGCGAAGGCATCACGCCGCAAGCGCTGATCGCGCGCGTGTGGGACGAGCACACCGCCGACTTGCGCGATTTCGGTGTCGCTTACGACCACTATTCCAGCACCGACAGCGTCGCCAATCGCGAACTCACCTACCGGATCTGGAATGCGCTGGTCGCCGCAGGCCATACCGAAGCGCGCCCGGTCAAGCAGCTCTACGATCCGCTCAAGGAGATGTTCCTGCCGGATCGTTTCATCAAGGGCGAGTGTCCGAACTGTCACAGCAAGGACCAGTACGGCGATGCGTGTGAAGTCTGTGGCAAGACCTACAACCCGACCGACCTGATCAATCCGTATTCGGTCGTGTCTGGAGCAACACCGATCGAAAAGGAATCACGGCATCTGTTCGTCAAGCTCGCGGATTTTGAAGCGATGTTGACGAAGTGGCTGGCAGAGCGTCGCGCTGCCGGCGGCCTGCAAAGCGAAGTCGTCAACAAGCTGCAGGAATGGTTCAGCGATGGACTGCGCAGTTGGGACGTATCGCGAGACGCGCCGTATTTCGGTTTCGAGATTCCCGGCGAGCCGGGCAAGTTTTTTTACGTCTGGGTCGACGCGCCCGTCGGCTATCTCGCCGCGTTCAAGGAGTTGTGCGAGAGCGGCAGGAAACCGGACTTGTCGCCCGCGGACTTCGAACGCTACACCGCGTCCGGTGCGAACGACACCGAGATGGTGCATTTCATCGGCAAGGACATCGTGTATTTCCACACGCTGTTCTGGCCCGCAATGCTTTACGGCGCCGGCCTTCGCACGCCGAGCGCGGTCAACGTGCACGGCTTCCTCACCGTTGACGGCGCGAAGATGTCGAAGTCGCGCGGGACGTTCATCAATGCGCGCACGTATCTGGATCATCTCGATGCGGACTATCTGCGTTACTACTTCGCAACACTGCTTGGGCCAACGCTGGCGGATATCGATCTCGATCTGAAGAGTTTCGAGGAGCGTGTCAATTCGCACCTGGTTGGCAAGTGGGTAAACATCGCGAGCCGATGTGCAGGCTTCGTGCATAAATTCTTCGATGGCCAGCTCGCTACCGAGCTTCCAGCGGCGGAGCGAGCGAAGTACAACGCTGCGGCGCAGAAGCTCGCCACCTGCTCGGCCCTCTACGAAGCGCGCGACTATGCCGCAGCTATGCGCCTCATCATGGAAGTCGCCGACGAAGCGAATGCGTACGTCGCAGAGAAGGCGCCCTGGCTGCTCGCGAAGGACGAAACGAGGCGGAGCGAATTGCACGTCGTGTGCACGCTCGCGCTCAACTATTTCCGCCTGCTCTCCATATGGCTGAGTCCGGTCGTGCCGGGCATTGCGGAGCGCGCGCGCGCTTTCCTGCGCGAAGACTGGAAGGGATTTGATGCAGCCGCCGCGCCCGCTATCGGCAACCATTTCAGCGAATTCGCCGCACTCACCACGCGCATCGACCCAAAGAAAATCGAAGCCATGATCGAAGCCTCCAAGGAAACGCTGAAGCCCGCCGATGCAACGATGGTAGGAGCGGCTTCAGCCGCGATGCCGGTGATTGCGTCAAGCGCGACACCATCCCCACCCCACCCTGCCCTTGAAGGGGAGGCCTTCAAAGCCACGGCCGCGCCTGCACTGCCGACAATCGCCATCGACGACTTCGCCAAGCTCGACTTGCGCGTCGGCAAGGTGCTCGCCTGCGAATTCGTCGAGGGTTCCGACAAACTGCTGCGCTTCGAACTCGATGCGGGTGATCTGGGCAAGCGCCAGATATTTTCCGGCATCCGCGCCGCGTATGTTGAGCCGGAAAAACTCGTCGGGCGCAGTGTCGTCTTCATCGCGAATCTCGCACCGCGCAAGATGCGTTTCGGTGTTTCCGAAGGCATGATTCTTTCCGCCGGCAGCGGCGGCGCGGATCTTTTCCTCCTCGATGCAGACAACGGCGCGACGCCCGGAATGCCGGTCAAATAACCTGCGCCGACGGTGGCATCAGGAGCACAGCATGTCCGACTTGCACGCACCGATTTCATTTCGTCAGCAATTTGGCGCAAGCGTGCGGCGCAACGCTGTCGCGCTGATCAGCCTCACCGTGGCGCTGTTCGGCACCAGCTACAACACCTGGCGAAATCAGACCACCGAAGCACATCGCAACACGCGCACGGCGGGTTTCATGGTGCTGGAAACGCTCGGCCAGTTGCAGGAAATCACGGATCGTCGCTACTACGGAGGCGATCACAGTGACGAGAATCGGGTCAGCGGCTGGGGCAAGGTCGGTGTGGTGCGCGACATGTCGTCCCTTGTTTCGCCAGCGGCTGAAACACAGGGGCGCGCTGTGTTCGAAGCGTGGCAAGCCAACGTCGACAAACTCGATGGCAATGACGCACAGGCTGAAAAGACCGTGACGCGTGCGATCTCCGGTCTCCGGGATCGCGTCATCGCCGATTTGCGCGGACTGAACTGAGCGAGCCCATGCGACGCATCTACTGGGCAGCCGAGGCACAGGACGCACATATCGTCGAAGCGCTGTTGCGCGGCCACGGCATCGGCGCATGGTCATTTGATACCGGCATCGTGCGGCTGGACTGGCTGAAGACGCTCGCGTTCGGCGGCTGTCGCGTGATGGTTGCCGACGCCGATGCGGAACAAGCATATCGCGTCGTCGCTGCGTATCGAGACGGTGAGCTGGCGCTGACCGATGACGAGGTCGACCGCCCGTGTTGCCCTGATTGCCATGGATTCAGCGGCGAAGACGATAGCCGGCCGCGCCGATTGGTCTTCCTCGTCCTTGTTTTTTCCGATCCGCTCATGGCAGCACTCCTCTTTCTGCTCAGGACGCCTCAGGCGATATCGTTGTTTTCCGCAGCGTGGATCGCTTTCAACGTCGCCTTCATTTTACCCGGTGTTGCCGCATGGGCGGTCAAATCGCGATTTCGCTGCGCGAGTTGTGGGCGCGCCTGGCATGAGCCGCCACAACAGACCTTCGCTGAGATGACACGTTGCGTCGAGAGCCATCGAAGCGAGGCGGATGTCATCGCACCGCCAGCGCCAGCGATGCCGTGAACCCGCCTGACCTCCCCGGGCGCATCGACGCCCTGTTGCCGCAGACACAATGCACGCGTTGTGGTTATCCGACCTGCCGCGCCTATGCAGAAGCGATCGCGGGCAACAGTGCGGACATCGACCGCTGCCCGCCCGGCGGCGAGGAAGGTGTTGCTGCGCTTGCACGCTTGCTCGGGCGCGAATCGAAGCCATTGAATCCGCAATACGGTAGCGAAGTACCGCCCATCGTTGCGTTCATCGACGAAGACGTCTGCATCGGTTGCACGAAATGCATCCAGGCCTGTCCGGTCGATGCGATCGTCGGTGCGGCGAAGCGGATGCATACGATCATCGCCGCCGAATGCACGGGCTGCGAGTTGTGCCTGCCACCGTGTCCGGTCGATTGCATCGCCTTGCTGCCGATTGCGACGGCACCGCTCGCGCGCGCGCAGGTGCTCGCACGCGCTACAGACGCGCGCGCGCGTTTCGATGCACGCAATGCGCGTCTCGCACCCGCTGTTGTGGGAGCGGCAGAAGCCGCGATGCGTTTGCCGGACAAGACCATAAGCATCACGGCTGAAGCCGCTCCTGCAGAAATATCGTCGCCGACTCAGCCATCACCCATCACGCGCAATGCGGTGCTGGAAGCGATCGCACGCGGCAAGGCGCGGCGCCAGCGCGATGCCAAGGATCCGCCCACGCGATGAAGCGCGAGAAGATCGTCGAACTGTTCCGTCGTCTGCGCGAACTCAATCCGCATCCAACCACGGAACTCGACTACAGCACGCCGTTCGAATTGCTGGTCGCGGTGATACTGTCCGCGCAGGCCACCGATGTCGGTGTGAACAAGGCGACGCGCAAGCTGTATCCGGTCGCCAATACAGCGCAAAAGATCTTCGACCTCGGCGAGGAAAACCTGAAGCGCTACATCAGCACGATCGGCTTGTTCAACGCGAAGGCCAAGAACGTGATCGCGACCTGTCGCATCCTCGTCGACCAACACGAAGGAGACGTTCCGCACACGCGCGAAGCGCTCGAAGCCTTGCCCGGCGTCGGTCGCAAGACCGCCAATGTGGTGCTCAACACCGCGTTCGGCGAACCCACGATCGCGGTCGACACGCACATCTTCCGTGTCGCCAACCGCACCGGCCTCGCACCGGGCAAGGATGTGCGCACGGTCGAGGACAAACTAGCCAAGGTCGTGCCAGAGGAATTTCGCAAGGACGCGCATCACTGGCTCATCCTGCACGGCCGCTATGTGTGCAAGGCACGCAAGCCCGCATGCCCCGACTGCGCGATCAACGACTTGTGCGCCTATCGTCACAAGACAGTCACGGCGTGACTGACATGCGTAATTGCACCAGTCGCGTTAAAAGACCGTTCGCTTGTCATCGAAGCGTAACACCCGGCGGCGAGACTGCCCGCCAGTTTTAGCCCCGCCTCGAGGACTCCAATGAAACTGCAACATGCGATCGCTGCCGCGCTGTTCTGCGCGTTCGGTACCAACGCCATGGCTTACGACTTGCTCAACGACTGGCCGACCAAGTACAAGCCTGCCGATGGCTACGAGTTCGGCTTCAAAGGCCTGTATCAGTACGACATTGAAAACTTCTCTGGTGACGTCACCAACCCGGTAACGCATGCCGAGATCCTGCCGGATCTGAATGCCTGGCGCCGCAAGGAATTCAACTTCTACGGCAAGCTGCCGCATGGGTTTGATTTCAATATCGGCTACGACTTCACCGTCAGCGGCTTCAAGACGAGCCCGTCGGGCGCTGGCGTCCACGGCACGTGGATCGACAACTTCGTCCGTTACAGCAACAAGGAAATCGGCGAAATCCGCGTCGGTCAGTTCAAGACGCCGGTTGGCTGGGAAGAGAACATCAGCTCCAGCGCGACTACATTCCTCGAGCGCTCGCTGCCGGTGCAGGCCACCAACATGGGCCGCCGCATGGGCGCCGAGTGGCTGTACACCGAGATCCCGGGCTGGTTGCTGTACGCTGGGTACTTCAGCGGCGGTGATCTGAACGGCGACAACGACGGTCACGGCCCGGCCGGCCGCGTCGTCTGGAACCCGTTCAACCGCCAGCCAGGCCAGGGATCTCGCGAAGAGAGCAATGTCCTGCACCTCGGCATCGCCGCGTCGAGCGAGACGCGCGACGCCACCACCGACGGCGCTGGGCGCATCAGCAAGCCCGCTGCACGTTTTCGTGCGCGCCCCGAGGCGAACTTGACCGGCACGCGCCTGATCGACAGCGGCAACCTTGGCTTCTGCTACACGGATGAGCGTACCTGCGATGGCGAATCCATCGACCGCCTCGGTCTCGAAGCGGCATGGATTCACGGTCCGCTGCTGGTGCAGGCTGAATATCTGACCTTCAGCACCGATTATGTGACCGGCAGCCGAAGTGCCAATACAGCCGCCAAACACAGCTATAGCGGCGATGGTTTCTATGTGCAGGGCTCATGGGTGCTGACTGGCGAGAGCCGTCCGTACAAGAATGGCTCGGTCGGCAACGTGCGTCCAATGCGCGACTACGGCGCGTTCGAAGTCGGCGTGCGTTACAGCGAGCTCGACCTCAACGATGGCCTGATCCTCGGTGGCAAGGAACACGACATCACCTTGGGCGCGAACTGGTACCTCGGTCAGCACTTCAAGTTCCAGGCCAACTACATCATGGCCAACAGCACAAAGCACTTCGGCGCACCGATCAATGGCGATGCCGCCGTCGATCCGCGCGTGTTCGAACTGCGCGCCCAGATCTATTTCTGATCGTCTCCAACATTCACAGCTCACTCTCCTTGGGGCGCGCAAGCGCCCCTTTTTTTTGCACGAGAGGCGCGCAAGCGCCCCCTCGTTTTGCCCACGAAGGGCACACATGCAAGGATGTGTCGACGACGGCCGTCGATGGTCTGCGCAGGTTCGTGCGTTACTGCTCTATGCGTTTTCCGCGCCCGTCGCCAAATCAAGCACATCGGAGAGTGAATAACGTCCGGCAGCGCGACCGCTGATCCAGCATGCGGCAGTGACCGCGCCGTGCGCAAAGACGTTGCGATCAGTTGCGCGATGGCACAGTTCAATACGCTCGCCGCAGGTGGCGAACATCACGCTGTGTTCGCCGACGATATCGCCCGCCCGAGTTACCGCGAAACCGATGTCGCCGTGCGCACGTTGCGCATACTCACCCGTGCGCGAAAGCCGGCCGACGGCGTCGAAATCCTGTGCGCGTGCGGTCGCGACTTCGCGCCCGAGCGAAAGCGCCGTACCCGATGGCGCATCCTTCTTGGCGCTGTGATGCGCTTCGGCGATTTCGCAATCCCAGTCAGGCAGCGCCCGCGCGGCTTGTGCAACCAGCCGCGCCAGCAACGCGATGCCTAGGCTGAAATTTGCGCTCCACAAGACGGGAATCGATTCTGACGCGCGCGCAAGCGCCGCCTGCTGACGACCATCGAGACCGGTGGTGCCACTGACGAAGGCGATCTTGCGTTCCAGTGCACACGCAAGGGCGCTGTCGAACGCGGTTGGAAGGCTGAAATCGATCAGCGCATCGGCCGCCGAGCTGGCGGACAACACCGTCGTGTACATCAAATCAGCTGCGACGTCGCCGAAGCCGCTGGCGAGCGAAGTTCCCAGGAGCCGCGAATCGCCACGAACCATTGCCGCGACCGGGCTTGCATCTGCATGCAAGAACAAAATGCGCAGGATCGCCTGACCCATGCGGCCGGAGGCACCGTGGACGGCGATGGCGGTGCGTCGATCCATGAGCGGTTCCGTTGACAGGACGTGCATAGCGTAGCAGTCCGACGACCCACTGCAGGAGCGGCGGAAGCCGCGATGCCTCTGCGCGAAACAGCATCGCG
>JBDSNK010000112.1:0-7990 GCA_039915385.1 Dokdonella sp. | reverse complement strand
AGCTGGACGCCGGGTTCGATCGATGTCGACGGCGGCATGGCCGTCGGCACCGCTGCCGTCGATGCGCCTGAAGGCGACGACTGCGTCGGTGCTGCGCCGATGGACGGAACCACTAGCGCGCCGCTGGCGTTGGGCGTATCCAGATCCGGTGGTACCTCAAGCGGCCGTTCCTGCACGGACCTGCGGTAGTCGGCGTCCTTATGGTCGAGATGGCGGTGCATGAACCCGCAACCACTCAGCAGGGAAGCCGCAGTCAGCGCGGCCGGCAGTACGAAAGTGTTCCGTATCACGAATACCATCCTGTCGTCAGTCATCCGCCTAGTCTACCCGACTGCAGGCTCCGCCTCGACCAGCCCGAGCCGGCTCAATACCTGGATACCGCCCGCATGGTGGCTGGCGGAGAAGGAAAGCAGCGGCAAACGCAGTTGCGCTTCGCCCAAGCCGAGTTCGGACAAACACCATTTCAGCGGGATCGGATTGGGTTCCACGCCGAGCAACACATACAGCGGCGCAAGACGCAGGTCGGCCGATTCGGCGCGCACCGCATCGCCGGACATGGCAGCTTCACAAAGGGCAGCGAACCAGCGTGGCGCCACGTTTGCGGCGACCGAAATCACACCATCGGCTCCTTCGAGCAGCGCACGCGCAGCGGTCGGGTCGTCACCGGACAGTACGGCAAACCGCGGCGCCTTGAACTCCAGCAACGCGCTCATGCGTTCCGGCTCGGAAACCGCTTCCTTGATGCCGACAATATTGCCGTGCTGCGCGAGGCGGGCAACCGTCTCGGGCAACAAATCGCAAGCCGTGCGCGACGGTACGTTGTAGAGCACGATCGGTAAGCCACCGTGCTCGGCAATCTCGCTGAAATGGCGGTACATGCCTTCCTGGGTCGGTCGGACATACGCGGGTGCGGCGATCAAGGCAGCGTCCACACCGGCAACGCGTGCGCATTGTGTGTGCGCAATCGTCTTGCGGGTCGCTGATTGACCCGTACCGGCGAGCAATGGCACACGGCCATCGACATGCCTGACGGCAAACTCCAACAATCTGGAAAACTCCGCGTCATCGAGCGCGGCGGCTTCGCCTGTGGAACCTGCCACAACGAGCGCACGGGTGCCACCTGCCAGTTGATAGTCAATCAAACGGCCGAATGCGTCGAAATCGATGGCGTCGTCGCGCGCGCAGAACGGCGTCGCCAATGCACAAATGCTGCCGGAGAGGATCAAGACGGGACCGAACACGTGCGGAGCGTCGGATGTTACTTGGGGATATCCGGCCAAGTCCATCGTGGACCTGAAGGCATGCTGCAAAGAACACATGGGGTCGCTTGCCCGACGCAAGCTCCCCGAACCTCCTTGCGACCCCCGATGCCCGCAAGTATTCTGCCAGTGGCAGACGTCGGCAGTCGGCGCCAATAGCGACGGGACGATGGAATGGTGAAGCAAGCAGGAAAGCAGGCCTTGAGCGAAAGTACGGCACGGCCAGCGTCGAACGAGAACTACCTGCTTATCAGCGCGTTCAGCGCGGCTACGCAATCGCCGCTGGTCGCCATCAGCAAGCGCATTTCCGAATGCGGATGCAATCTTGCCGAGGCGCGCGTGTCGACGCTCGGCAACGAACTCAGTGTGCTCGCGCTGGCACAGGGCGCTTGGGACGCAATCGCCAAGTTGGAGAATGGCCTGGCGCGCCTCGATCGCGCTGGCGAGCTTCGCCTCACCCATTTCCGCACCAGTGCGAAGCAGCAGCAATCGAATCTGCTTCCGTACGTGGTCGAAGTCGTCGCGGCTGACAAGCCAGGCGTTTTGTTCCAGCTCGCGGAATTCTTCGCACAGCAGACCATCACGATCGAACAGCTGCATTCAACGCGTTACCGCGCGATGCAGACGGGCGCCGACATGTTTTCCGCGCAGATCACGATCGGCATTCCAACGACGACTCACATCGCAGCTCTGCGTGACGATTTCCTCGAATTTTGCGACGGACTCAATCTCGACGCGATCATGGACCCGATGAAATTCTGATGACGCCAGCGCTGGGCAAGAAAGTTCCGAAACTGAAAGGCGTACTGCAGGACGGCGGGGCTCTGACCCTGGCAGAACTGCGCGGACGACACGTTGCCGTCTATTTCTATCCGAAAGACCACACTTCCGGCTGTACGCGCGAGGCGCAGGATTTCCGCGACCTTTACACCGAGTTCCACAAGCGCGGTTGCGAGATCATCGGCGTGTCGCGCGATTCCGATACCTCGCACAGCAAATTCCGCCAGAAGCACGACCTAGCATTTCCTTTGATCGCCGACACAGATGAAGTTTGGTGCCAGGCGTTCGATGTGATCGGCGCGAAAGTGCTGTATGGCAAACACTATGTCGGCGTAATCCGGAGTACCTTCCTGATCAACCCCGCCGGCGTCCTCGTAGCAGAGTGGCGCGGAGTCAGGGTTCCCGGCCATGCCGCTGCTGTGCTCGAACGCCTGAAGCAAGAGTGACTTTCATTCCCGCCTGCTATTTGCATTCTCCGCCAAGCGCGGCACGCATCGTGTGCTGCATCACTTACTACTTTCCTATAGAGAGCCGCGCATGACCCGAGGCAAGCGTATCTACGTGCTCGACACCAACGTGCTGATGCACGACCCGACCGCCCTGTTCCGTTTCGAGGAACACGACGTATTCATTCCGATGACCGTGCTTGAGGAACTCGATGCGGCCAAGAAGGGAACCTCGGAAACATCGCGCAATGCGCGCCAAGTCAGCCGATTTCTCAACGAACTCGTCGTCGCTGGTAACGGCCGTCCGATCGAGGAAGGCCTCGATTTGCGCCTGCCGCAAGGCATCCAGCTCGATCGCAAGCCGAAGATCGGGCGCCTGTATTTCCAGACTACAGCTCACGTTGTGTCCGACAAACGAGCAACGCGCACGCTGCCGGACAACCTGATCCTCGCCTCGGTCGTCACATTGCGCGAGGCGCGCCCCAAGGAAGCGGTCGTGCTGGTGTCTAAAGACATCAATCTGCGCATCAAGGCGAAGATCAACGGAATTACCGCCGAAGACTACGAGAACGATCGCGCGCTGGACGATTTCAGCTTGCTCTACAACGGCCTCGCCGAACTCCCCGCTGATTTCTGGGAACGCCACGGCGAGCTGCGGTCCTGGTCCGAGCGTGGGCGAACTTTCTACGAAGTGAAGCGGCGCAAGGACGAAGACTGGCATCCAAACCAGAGCCTTTACATGCCAGGCGAAGACGAAGTCGAGCTGCGCGTCCTGCGGCTGGAAGGTCCTAAAGCAGTGTTGCAAATCGTCGACGACTATCGTCTCGGAGCCTCACATTCGGTCTGGGGGATTCAGGCACGCAATCGCGAGCAGAACTTCGCCCTTAACGCGTTGATGGATCCGGATATCGATTTTGTAACCCTGCTCGGAACGGCCGGCACGGGCAAGACCTTGCTCGCGCTCGCGGCGGGTCTGGCGCAGGTGATGGACCAGCAGCGTTATCGCGAGATCATCATGACGCGCGCGACGGTCTCGGTCGGTGAAGACATCGGCTTCCTGCCGGGCACCGAGGAAGAGAAGATGACGCCGTGGATGGGCGCGCTGACCGACAACCTCGAAGTGCTCACCAATCCGCAGGAAGGCGGCGCTTGGGGCCGTGCAGCAACCAACGACCTGCTCGCCTCGAGGATCAAGATCCGCTCGATGAACTTCATGCGCGGACGCACCTTCCTCGGACGCTACGTGATCATCGACGAAGCGCAGAACATGACGCCAAAACAAATGAAGACCCTGATTACGCGCGCCGGCCCGGGCAGCAAGATGATCTGTCTCGGCAATGTTGAGCAGATTGATACGCCCTATCTGACCGAAACCACGTCAGGCCTTACGTTTGCTGTCGATCGTTTCAAGGACTGGGCGCACAGCGCGCACATCACCCTGCGGCGCGGTGAACGTTCACGACTCGCCGATTACGCATCGGAAATGCTTTAGCGGGAAACCAGCTGTAGCGGAATACGCGCTGGGCGAGCCAAGCTCGCCAGCGCAGGTTCGTCAGCTCGTCAGAAGCGCATCGACCAGTTCGCTTCGAACTCGAACTGGCTTGCCGTACCGTCGCTGCGCGCGAGATAGGACGGCATCAACAGGTAGTACGGTGAAGTAGCATAACTTGCGGCGAAACTCACGTTCGCATTCGGGCCGAATCCGCGCGACCACCCGAGCGAGATCGTATCGTTTGCAGTTGCCGACGCGAGCGCGTTCTCGAGGAGTTGCGAGGTCGGTACCGGTTGCTGGCGAGTGGTGTAACGCAGCTGTACAGCGCCGAGTTTTTCGTCGCGCAAAGTCCAGCCGATGCTGTAGACGTCAAGATCGCGCCAGGCGAATACCGGACTACCACCGTCACCGAGCAGCGCAAGGAAGCGCGTCGGCAGATTTGAACTCGTGAATGGGGTGATTGCGCTGTACATGACGCGCTGAACGCCGACATCGACGTCGAAATATGGCGTCAGTGCATAACTGAAGTTCGCGCTGGCGCTGGCCGGAATATCGAAATCGCCCGCGTCGGCGAACACGCCGCGGTAGTTTGTCAGCGCCCCCATCCCAACGCGGGACTGGTAGCCGAAATTCCAGCGCAGACGATCCGCAAAGGAGTTGCCGATGTCGACCCTCGCACCCGCGCCATAGGAACTGTCATTAAACCAGGTCGGCAACGGCGCCCACCCGTCTGTCGTGCCCAGGCCGAGGCTTGCAAAGCGCTGATAGGCGAGCACGCCAGTCAGGCGCAGCAAACCATGACGACCCCATTCATGTGCGAGCGACGACGCAACGACCGTGCGCTGCAAACCGGACTGCGGAAGCCCACTCAAATGCGCGGTTTGGTCCGGCAACATGCTCGGGGTATCGGCGACCGTTCCTGTTGCGATCGAGATCGCAAGATGAGCTGCCGCAGCCTGTTGGACCTCGAGAAGCGGGGCCCTTGCGACGACACCCGAATAGTTGTCCAGTACGCGCGGTGCACCATATGCGAGCGGCAGCACAGCCCACGAGAACTGCGGCGTAATGCTGCTAAGCGCGTAATCGTGCCAACGCGAGAAAACCGATCCGTCGGATGCCATCGGCACGGATAAAGTCGTGTCCGCGCGCGCGACCGGATGCGCGTCGTCAAGCGACGCGGCCTGAACCAGAAAAGAAAATGGGAGCGCTAGCCCTGCGCTTAGCGCTCCCATCCATCTCCCTGCGGTTGCTGCTGTTGCCCGCTGCATAGCCCTTGGCTGCGGTGATGGAAACATTGTGGTGCAATTCGTCCCGAATCATTGGTGAAAACGCAACACAAGTCAAGCGCCGCCTTCCAGTAACCCTCTATCGTTCTGCACGCATTGGCGTTGCAGCGGCCATGTCACGGCTTCGTGGTATCGTCTTTTGTCCGAAGAACAATGTTGCAGAAACGCAACGACCCATGAACAAGACTTGCCCTGCAATCGCCCTCACCATTGCCGGGTCGGACTCCGGTGGCGGCGCCGGCGTCCAAGCCGATTTGCGCAGCTTCGCCGCGTTCGGGGTCCATGGCACCTGCGTGATCACGGCGGTCACGGCGCAGAACACACGCGAAGTCAGCGCAATTCACGTCCTGCCAGCGGCGAGCTTGAATGCGCAACTCGATGCGGTGCTGGGAGACTTTCGCATAGGCGCAATCAAGATCGGCATGCTGGCGACACCGATGATCGTGCGCGCGGTCGCGGGCGCATTGAACCGTCACCCGCGCATCCCGGTGATTCTTGACCCCGTGCTCGTCGCCACCACTGGCGCCAGACTCGCCAGCAGTGATCTCGCAGCAGCAATGCGCAAGCACCTGCTCGCGCGCGCAGATCTGCTCACGCCAAACATCCCAGAAGCCGAACAACTGCTCGACCGCAGGATCGAGACAACGCGCGATATGCATTCAGCTGCAGTCGCCCTGCTCGATCGAGGCGCGCGTGCAGTTCTCCTCAAGGGCGGCCATCTCCGCGGCAATGAAGTCTCCGATCTTCTGCTGGCGAGGGACGGCGAGCACTGGTTCCACCAAAAGCGCTTCCGCGGCGAATACCACGGCACCGGGTGTTCGCTCTCGGCTGCAATCGCGGCCGGCGTCGCGCGTGGGGACGCGCTGGATATTGCGGTGGGGCAGGCGATCGACTTTGTTCACGATGCGCTCGCTGCCGGCTATCGACCCGGCAAGGGTGCACTGCGCGTGCTCGATCATCTTGCTGCTGCGCGCTCATGCACAGCGGCCGAGCATTCGCGTCCTTGTTGAACTAGCGCATGCAGCAGGTGGGTTGTATCAGGCGTCCAGTCGTCCAATGATCGCGTCTGCGAAGGCCGCGGTCGTGCCCGTGCCACCAAGATCGGGCGTGACCCGATCGCGTGCTTGCAGCGTGGCTCGGATGGCCGTGCGCAAACGCATTGCCTTGTCGCCTTGCTCAAGATGGTCGAGCATCTGCGCTGCGCCGAGCAGCAAAGCGCAGGGATTGGCGATGCCCTTGCCGGCAATGTCTGGCGCCGAGCCATGCACCGCCTCGAAGATCGCGGCGTCGGCACCGATGTTGGCGCCAGGCGCGAGGCCAAGGCCGCCGACGAGACCCGCGCAAAGATCTGAAATAATGTCTCCAAAGAGGTTCGTCGTCACGATCACGTCGAACTGCTCGGGCTTCATGACGAGCTGCATGCAGCAGTTGTCGACAATCAGTTCGTTGCAGAGTATGTCGGGAAACTGCGCCGCAACTTCGCGCGCAACCTTGAGAAACAAACCCGACGTCGATTTCAGAATGTTCGCTTTGTGGACGATGCTGACTTTCTTGCGGCCGTTGCGACGGGCCAGCTCGAATGCGTAGCGAACGATGCGCTCGGAGCCGCGTCGCGTGATCTTCTGGGTCAACGTTGCGGTGGCGCCGTCATCGGAAACGAATTGGCCTTCCCCGATGTAGGCACCTTCGGTGTTCTCGCGCACGGTGATGAGATCCACGTTCTCGGGGAACCGCGAGCGCGTATTTGGAAACGAAATCGCTGGGCGCACGTTGGCGTAGAGATCGAAGCGCTTGCGCAGCTCCACATTGATCGAACTGAAGCCATCGCCGACCGGCGTGGTAAGCGGGCTCTTGAGCGCGATACGATGCTTCGATATGGAATCCAAGGTGGCTTGCGGCAGCAGTTCGCCGAACTGTTCCAGAGCGGCGACGCCGGCCTCGACAAATTCGTATTGCAATTCCGGTGAAAGCGCGTTGAGGACGAGCAGGGTCGCGTCCATGATTTCCGGGCCGATGCCGTCCCCGCGGATCACCGCAATGGTCGTGCTCATGAGACGAACTCCGTAGTGTGCGCTGGATCGAGAAGATCGCGCGCCAAAGAACAATGAGATGGATGTGCGGGCGGCCTTGAAGCGAGCTTCCGCCAACGCCGGATTCATCAAATGCACGGCATGCCAATACGCGGAATATCCTTTTGCAACAAGGATCTCTCGTGAATTCGACTTGCCCGAACCGGTGCGGACGCGCATTATCCGCGAATGTTCCCGACTCATACAACAAAGCTGGCCGCGAAATCCTGGCTGGCCGGCGTCGTTTGCGCTGTAGCCACTGTCGGCTGTGTCGGTGCGACTGCCGCTGGTCTTGGCGCGCAACCCCTTCGGGTCGAATTCGAGAGCGCAGCAGTGGGCAACGCCGGCCAGCCACGCGTCATCGACGTTCGTGGTATGGCGCCGGCGCGCTGCGCGCCAACGCTTGGACACGTAACCCTGGACGGCGTCGACATCAGTATCGAACTTCAAACGCCGCGCACTGCCTGCGACGACGCCCTTGCGCTTCCGTTCACCTTGCATGTCGATGTTGCCAAAAATACGGGGTTGCCACTGCTCCCCGGACAGGTCTATCGGGTGCGCATCTATTCCACTGCAAATTCGGCAGCGATGCTGACCGCGTTCCATTTACTCGACACCAACACCAGCCTGTCTTCACCGACGCCTGAAAATGGCTTTT
>JBDSNK010000065.1:0-14679 GCA_039915385.1 Dokdonella sp. | reverse complement strand
GGCGGAACACGGCCTGGCCCTTGTACAGCGGAAACATCTTCTCGATGACGACGAAGATCACGGTCGAACCGAGCAGGTCGAGGATGAACCAGTCGAGACCGATGTACGGCGTGTGATCCGGAAAGTCGCCGACCGGCACGCGTGAGCCGCCGAACGCGACCGCAGCGATCACCAGCGCGAACGCGACCAGATTGAGATTGCGGCGCACGCCGAGCACGAGATTCGCGAGCGAAAGGCCGCCCGCAACGAGCAACGCGACGAACATCGCTTGGCGCAGCACATCGACCGAGTACTGATGGCGCAGTTCGGGCGTCGTCAGGTATTGCGGGAAGTGGAATGCGAGTACGCCGAGCAGGCAGAGAAAGCCGAGCGACAGCGCGACGATCGTCGCAATCATGCCTTGGCCGAATGTGAGCCCGCCGCTGCTTCCGAGCAGACCGGCGGTGTCGTCGACCGTCGAGCGGAAGACCTCCGAATGCGCCTTCAGCGCATCGCCGATGCGGTACGGCGTGCGGCTGACGGATGGATTGGACATGGCATTCCCCTGAGGACGACTCGGAGCGCTGCAGCAGCAGCGGCATCGGGCGTGATTCTAGACCAACGACGTTGATGCGGATCGAACCGCGCGTGCCGGAATTCGGCGCGCGTAGTGCGCAGACGCCGCCAACAGGCCGAGTGCTGCAACAAGTGCCGCCAGACCGACGCCCGTCGAGGCGGGCACTGCCTGTATGGCATTTCCACCGATGGGGGGGTCTCCGCCGAACACCGAGTCAGCCACCAGCAACGGGCCATTCGCGTACGTGCCGACGTCAAACGAAAGGGTGGTCGGCGATGACCCATCGAGTCGGAAGCCGGTCGCGGTCGTGGCTGCGTGCTGGCAGCCGATGTCACAGAAATCGAAGGTGACGCCGAGTCGTAACAGATCCTGACCCAGCGCCTGCAGGCTTCCCACTTCTCCGTCCGAGGGAAAACGAGCCAGTGTGCTGAGAGCCCCCGTGGACGACACTGCGTAGATGAACTGCTCGAACGGCTGTTGCATCGAAGGTCCAGCGGCAATTGCCGACAAAACGACGGTGCCGCGGATCCCGATCAACGCTTCGACCGCGAACACGCCGTCCGGCAATTCGACGTAGTCGAAGAGCGGCAATCCGGAAGGCAGGCTATAGGCCCTGATGTCCGGCGAAGCGACGACGACACGCGTTGCGTCCGCGTCCACGAGGGTCAGCCCAGACGTGCCGTAGGGAAAATCGAAACTCGTCTGCCGGGTCGGATCGTCGAGATCCAGCACGAACAGCGCAATTGCGCCGGAGGCGACGCCATCGACATGTCGCCGTGCGATGAAGCTCAGCCAGCGTCCGTTTTCGCTGATGCCGGGGGAGGAGTTGTAGGGATCGATGTGCAACGTCTCCGCCGTCTGCGTCCATTGACCGCTTTCGGTGTCGAACCAGTTCATGCCGCCGAATATCAGCACCGGCGCGCGTGGATGCACTGCGCTTTCCGTCGAAAGGTCCCGGTTGCCCGCGAAAGCCGGCCACGTGTGACGCAGCGTGAAGCCCGGCAGGTCGTAGACGTAAAGCGTCGCCCTCTCGTCCCACAGATAGAGCCGTGACCCATCCGCGCTGACGGCGGCCTTGCGCGTCGCAGGCAGCTCGCGATGGACACCGAGGGATTGCATCGACGGCACGCGATACAAATGCACGCCGTCGTAGGCGAGGTCGCCGTTGTGTGACGGTGTGTCGATCCACTCGGGAATCAGCGCGACCGCGGCGCCGGCAATTGACGGTACAAGCATCAAAAGAGCGACGAGGATGCGCCCAACCATCCCTTGTAACGTCATACGCTTTCCCATCGTCGGCATCGACAAGCACACGATGACGGGCGTGACACCCTCGCCTGGTCGATTCGCCGCAGATGCGAGGGCTGTTCCTGCCGGGCGCTTCGCGCGACCGGCATCGGTGCTTCAGGCGATTTGCAACTCGCGGGTCGACGCAGCCGCCTCCAACGCAAACTGCTTCACGATCGCGGCCGCTGCCTCGCGCCCGTCATGCACCGCGCGCACCACGAGATCGGCGCCACGCACGTTGTCACCGCCGGCGAACACGCGCGGGTTGGTGGTCTGGAACGGAAGTCGCCCGCCGCCGCCCGCAATGAGCCGGCCGCTGTCGTCGCAGGCGATGCCGGCGTCAGTGCACCAGTCCGGCGGACTCGGTCGGAAGCCGAACGCGACGATCACGACATCAGCGTCGAGCGTTTCCGCGCTGCCGTCGACATGTTCGGGGCGCGCGCGACCTTTGCCCTCGGCGACGAGTCGCGTCTCGACGACGCGCAATCCCGTCACCTGTTCCTCGCCGAGCACCGCGAGTGGTTGGCGATTGAACAGGAACCGCACGCCCTCCTCCTTCGCGTTCTTCACTTCGCGGCGCGAGCCGGGCATGTTCGCCTCGTCACGACGATAGACGCAGGTGACCGACGCCGCGCCGCGACGGATTGCCGTGCGATTGCAATCCATGCCGGTGTCGCCGCCGCCGAGCACAACGACGCGCTTGCCGCGCAGATCGAGCTGTGCGTCGGAATCGGCGCCATCGCTGAGCAGGCGACGAGCGTTCGCGATCAGGAACGGCAGCGCCGGCAGCACGCCGCGCAATCGATCACCTGGAAGATCGGCCGCGACTTCGCGATACGCGCCGGTGCCGACGAACACCGCATCGTATTCGTCGACCAGTGCATCGAACGCGAGATCGCGGCCGATCTCGACGCCGAGGCGGAACTCGATGCCCATGTCCTCGAAGATGCGTCGACGCAGCCGAACGATTTCCTTGTCGAGCTTGAACGGTGGAATGCCGAAGGTGAGCAAGCCACCGATTTCCTCGTAGCGATCGAACACGGTGGCTGCGACACCGGCGCGTACCAGTCTGTCCGCAACGGACAAGCCGGCAGGCCCGGCGCCGATCACCGCGACGCGACGGCCGGTCGGTTTCACTTTCGACAGGTCCGGACGCCAGCCTTGCGAGAACGCGAGGTCGACGATGTTCTTCTCGATCGCGCCGATGGTGACGGCGCCAAAGCCTTCGTTGAGCGTGCAGTCGCCTTCGCACAAACGATCCTGCGGACACACGCGACCGCAGATTTCCGGCAACGGATTGGTCTCGTGCATCAGCGTGGCGGCTTCGAAGATGCGGCCTTCCTTCGCCAGTTTGAGCCAGTTCGGAATGTAGTTGTGCACCGGGCATTTCCATTCGCAATACGGATTGCCGCAATCGATGCAGCGCCCCGCCTGCTCCTCACCCTGACCGCTGTCGAAGCCGGCGTAGATTTCGCCCCAGCCGAGCACACGCAGCGCGACCGGCACTTGGCGCGGCAGCGCACGCGGAAATTCGATGAATGCGGGGATCTTCTCCTTCATGCGGCGCGCCTCAATGCATCGATCAGCGAATCGACGCTGGCCGCCTTCGGCTTGACCAGCCAGAACTTGCTCAACAGGTCACGAAAATGGTCGCGGATCTGTGTGCCCCAGACGCTGCCCGTTGCGTCGACGTGCGCCGCGATAAGGCCGCTCAGATGCTGCAGATAGTTCTCCATGCCCTCGGGAGAAATGCGCTGGATGTCGATGAGCTCGTGGTTGTAGCGATCGACGAAATCGCGCTCGGTGTCGAGTACGTAGCCGAAACCGCCGGTCATGCCGGCGCCGAAGTTGATGCCGGTCGAACCCAGTACGACGACGATGCCGCCGGTCATGTATTCGCAGCAGTGGTCGCCGACGCCTTCGACCACGGCAAGCGCGCCGGAATTGCGCACGGCGAAACGCTCGCCGGCGCGACCGGCCGCATACAGCTCGCCACCGGTCGCACCGTAGAGGCAGGTATTGCCCATGATCACCGCATCGCGCGCGATGAAGCCCGCATCACGCGACGGATGCACGACGACGCGACCGCCCGCCATGCCCTTGGCGACGCCGTCGTTCGCTTCACCTTCAAGCACGATATGCACGCCGCCGGCATTCCACGCGCCCAGGCTTTGCCCGGCGCTGCCCGACAGATGCAAGGTGATCGGCTTGTCGTCCATGCCATGGTCGCCATGCCGGCGCGCGACTTCGCCCGACAGGCGCGCACCGAGCGAGCGATCGGTGTTGCGCACGGCATAGCGGAAATCGCCGCCGAGCCGGTGCGCAACCGCGAAGCGCGTGTCGTCGGCGATCTTCGCGGCGAGCGTGCCGGGGTCGCGCGGCACGTTGCGCGCACCGGAGCAGAACTGGGCGCCGTCCACGACCAGCCCCGCTGCATTCAGCAGTGGCGCAAGATCGATGCGCGCATGACGCCCGTCGATATCCGACCGTGCCTGCAGCAGGTCGACGCGGCCGACGAGATCCTGCAGGTTCCTCACGCCGAGCAGTGCGAGCCAGCCGCGCACGTCTTCAGCGACGAAGCGGAAATAGCGCATGACCTTTTCGGCGGTGCCGACGAAGTGCTGCTTGCGCAGGACATCCAGTTGCGTCGCGACGCCGGTCGCGCAGGTGTTGAGGTGGCAGATGCGCAGGTATTTGCAGCCCATCGCGATCATCGGCGCAGTGCCGAAGCCGAAACTCTCGGCACCGAGGATCGCCGCCTTGATAACGTCGAGCCCGGTCTTCAGGCCGCCGTCGGTCTGCAGGCGCACGCGCTCGCGCAAGCCGTTGCGGCGCAGCGTTTCGTGCGCCTCGGCGAGACCCAGTTCCCACGGCACGCCGGCGTAGTGGATCGAACTCAACGGACTCGCACCCGTGCCACCGTCGTGACCGGAAATCGTGATCAGGTCCGCATACGCCTTCACCACGCCTGCTGCAATCGTGCCGACGCCTGCATGCGCGACGAGCTTCACCGACACCAGCGCATCCGGATTGACTTCCTTGAGATCGAAGATCAGTTGCGCCAGATCTTCGATCGAGTAGATGTCGTGATGCGGCGGCGGCGAAATCAGACCGATGCCGGGTCGCGCGTGGCGCAGGCGCGCGATGAGTTCATTCACCTTGTGCCCAGGCAACTGACCACCCTCGCCCGGCTTAGCGCCCTGCGCGACCTTGATCTGCAGCACTTCCGCATTGACCAGGTACGCCGGCGTGACGCCGAAGCGCGCCGACGCGACCTGCTTGATCTTCGACATCTTGTCGGTGCCGTAACGCGCCGGATCCTCGCCGCCTTCACCGGAATTGGAACGGGCACCAAGGCGGTTCATCGCCTGCGCCAGCGTCTCGTGCGCTTCCGGCGACAGCGCGCCGAGCGACATGCCGGCGGAATCGAAACGCTGCAGGATCAATTCGGCGGACTCGACTTCCGCTAGTGCAATCGCGTCGATGCCATCGCGAAATTCAAGCAGGTCACGCAACGCCGCCGGCGCACGCAGGTCGACAAGATCGGCGTAGCGCCGGTAGTCGTTCACATCGCCCGTTGTTACTGCCTGTTGCAGCGCACTGACCACGTCGGGGTTGTAGGCGTGGTATTCGCCGCCGTGGATGTATTTGAGTACGCCGCCTGGCGCCAGCAACGCGTTCTCGTCAAAAGACATGCGCATGCGTTCGCGCTGTTCGCCTTCGAGATCGACGAAACGCGTACCGCCGATACGCGCAGGCGTACCGGCGAAGCACAGATCGACGATTTCGCGCTCGAGCCCGACAATCTCGAACAACTGCGCGCCGCGATAGCCGGCGATCGTGGAAATGCCCATCTTCGACAGGATCTTCAGCAGTCCCTTGCGGATGCCCTTGCGATAGGTGCGGCCAAGCTCGCGCGGTTCGCCACTGCGTTCGCCCATGCGCGCATGGCGACCGAGATCGAACAAGGTCTGGTAGGCGAGGTAGGGATAGACCGCGGATGCGCCGAATCCGATCAGGCAAGCGAAGTGGTGCGCGTCGCGCGCGGTGCCGGTCTCGACGAGCAGGTTGCAGTCGCAGCGCAACTGCGCCGCGACCAGCGCTTGGTGAATCGCGCCCGTGGCGAGCAGCGCATGCAAAGGCAGCTTGTCCGCCTGCTGCGGCGGATAGCGGTCACTGAGGAACACGAGGCGCGCACCCGCGCGTACCGCGCTGGTCGCCTCGATGCAGATGCGATGCAGTGCGGCTTCGAGCCCCTCGTTTTCGCCGTAGTAGAGATCGACAAAGCATTGTGCATTCGCGAACTGCGGAAGTGCGAGCAACTGGCGCAATTTGCGTTGCGACAATACCGGTGACGTCAGCAGCACCTGCCTTGCGTTTTCGGCAGACAACTCGAACAGGTTGCCTTCCGCACCGATCTGCGTGACCAGCGACATCACCGCCGTTTCGCGCAGCGCGTCGATCGGCGGATTGGTGACCTGCGCGAATGCCTGGCGGAAATAGTCGTACAGCGGTCGGGCGCCGCCGGAAAGTGCCGCGATGGGTGTGTCGTCGCCCATCGAGCCGGTCGCTTCGACACCGTCTTCGGCGAGCGCCGACAGCACGGTATCGCGCTCCTCGCGCGAAAGACCGAAGAGTTTCTGGAATCGTGCCAGCGTTTCCACCGGAAAGGGTTCGGCGGCGAGGCTGGGGTCGATCAGATGCGACTCGAGATAAGTCACGCCCTCGCGCAGCCAGCGCTTGAACGGCGCGAGAGAGCGGCTCATTTCATCGATGTCCGCATTCTTGAGCAGGCGATGCTCGACCAGGTCGATCGCGATCATTTCGCCGGGCCCAAGCCGACCTTTCTCCACGATCATGGAATCGGCGAGATCCCAGATGCCCGCTTCCGACGCAACATGCAGGTGACGGTCGGCGGAAAGCGCCCACCGCGCTGGTCGCAGGCCATTGCGATCGAGCGTGCACGCCGCATGGCGGCCATCGCACAGGACCAGACCCGCAGGACCGTCCCAGGGTTCGGTGTGCAAGGCGTAGTATTCGTAGAACGCAGCGAGGTCGGCATCGATGTCCTCGCGCGCCGACCACGCCGGTGGCACCAGGATGCGCATTGCGATCGGCAGCGAAATGCCGCCGACGAGCAGCAGTTCGAGAGCGTTGTCGAGACTCTGTGAGTCCGAGCCATTCATCGCGATGAGTTCGCCGAGCGCGGAGAAATCCATCACTGGTGAAACCAGTTTCGGGCTGCGCGCCTGCATCCACGTGCGATTGGCGCGGATGGTGTTGATTTCGCCATTGTGTGCGAGGTAGCGGAACGGTTGCGCGAGCCGCCATTGCGGCGTCGTATTCGTCGAAAAACGGTTGTGGAATACCACCGCTGCACTGGCGAGGTCGGCACGCGCGAGATCCGGATAGAACGAGCGCAGCACGCCGGGCAGCACCATCGCCTTGTAGCCGATCGTCGCCGCGGACAGCGTGACGACGTAGAAGTGATCGTGTGTGAGTGCATTGGTCGCGAGTCGGCGCGCGCGGAACAGGGCGCGCTCGAACGCGTCCTCATCCTGGCCAACGGCCGCGTTCACGAACAATTGCAGAATCAGCGGTCGCTGCAACGCGGCCTGCTCGCCGCAGACGGTGAGATCGAGCGGTACTTCGCGCCAACCGGCAATGCCGAGACCTTCAGCGCGCAGGCGCGCCTCCAGCTCGACGATGGCGCGCTCGCGCTCGCTCGCCTGCGGCGAAAGGAAGACAAGTCCGGCGGCAAAGCGTTCGCCGAGCGCGATACCGGCGTCCTGCGCGAGTGCCTGCAGCCACGCGTGAGGGCGGTGGAGGAGGACGCCGCAACCGTCGCCGGAAAGCCCGTCGGCACCGACTGCACCGCGGTGGGCAAGACGTTCGAGTGCACAGAAGGCGCGCTCGACGATATGCGCGCTGGGTTGCGCATCGATCTGCGCGATCAGCCCGAATCCACAGCTGTCGTGCTCGTAACTGAGGTCGTACAGCCCGCCTTGCCGGTTTGCCATCGTGCGCACCTTCGCGTGCAACAGCCCGCCGACCACCCTTCCGGCGCGATGCACGGATGGGCGTCTAGACATCCATTTGCGGAATGTGTCCCGAGGCTGTCGTTCGACTTCGAGTGGAACACACTTGTTGCGTTGCGTCAAAAACATTTTTGCCGGCCCGTCGCATGCGCCGGGTCGGTTTCGGTCGCGGGCGCCGCACCGTGGTTGCCACGCCAGCCGCGCTGCGCCTTGCACGCGCCTTCGCTGCTGCTCTACGCTGCGGCAGGCGCAGCATCGCTGCGTGCAAGGCGGGGACTGTCCGAAGCGTGCGCGGAACAACGGCGCCGGCCGTAGCGGCTGCGCCAGATGTCTTTGACTTGCGATCGCACGATCGCGTTTCTATCCGGGAAAGAACGGCCGATGAGCATCAAGCTGCGCCTTGTCATCATGAGTTTTCTGCAGTTCTTCGTCTGGGGGTCGTGGTTGATCACGATCGGTGCGTACTGGTTCCAGACGCGGCACTGGTCGGGCGCGCAGTTCGGCGCGATCTTCTCGACCATGGGCATCGCCTCGCTATTCATGCCCTCGATCGCGGGTGCGATAGCTGATCGCTGGGTCAACGCGGAAAAGCTCTACGGCGCGTTTCACATCTGCGGCGCGCTCGTGCTGTTCTTCGTGCCGACGATCGACAATCCAACGACGCTGTTCTGGGTCATGCTGCTGAACATGGCGTTCTACATGCCAACGATCTCGCTCTCGATCGCGGTGGCCTACGCGGCACTCAAGCGCGAAGGCAAGGATGTGGTCACCGACTACCCGCCGATCCGCGTGTGGGGCACGATCGGCTTCATCGTTGCGTTGTGGGTGGTCAGCCTGCTGCATCTGGAAACCTCGGGCGCGCAGTTCCATGTCGCTGCGCTCGCCGCGCTCGTGCTCGGCGTCTACTCATTCACGCTGCCGGCGTGCCCGCCGATGTTCGATCGCACGCGCCAGCGCACGTTGTTCGACAGCCTCGGATTCAGCGGCTTCGCGCTGTTCCGCAACGCGAAGATGGCGGTGTTTCTGATTTTCGCGATGTTCCTCGGCGCCGCATTGCAATTGACCAATGCTTACGGGGACACCTTCCTGCACGATTTCGCCAGCGTCGATGCGTATCGCGGGCTTGCCGCGGTGCGCTATCCGGCCATCATCATGTCGATCTCGCAGATTTCCGAGACGCTGTTCATCCTCGCGATCCCGTTCTTCCTGCGCCGCTTCGGCATCAAGACCGTGATGGTGGTCAGCATGCTTGCCTGGGTTGTGCGCTTCGGTCTGTTCGCGTACGGCAACCCCGGCGACGGGCTGTGGATGATCGTGCTCTCGTGCATCGTTTACGGCATGGCCTTCGACTTCTTCAACATCTCCGGCTCACTCTTCGTCGAGACGCAGACCGACGCGTCGATCCGCGCCAGCGCGCAAGGCATGTTCATGCTGATGACGAACGGCATCGGCGCGATCCTCGGCAGCTCGATCAGCGGCGTCGTGATCGACCGCTATTTCACTGCAGTGGACGGAACCAAGGACTGGCATGGCATCTGGCTTGCGTTTGCCGGCTACGCGCTCATCGTCGCGGTGCTGTTCGTGCTGCTGTTCAAGCACCGGCACGATCCGCAGGCAGGGCGCGCCGTCGAGTCGAGTGCAGCGCTCGATCACAAGGTCGGCATCTGAGCGCATTCGCCATGGCAGGGAATGCTCAGGTCATCGTCGTCGGCAGCTATGTGCAGGATCACGCCTGGCTGACCGACCGCTTTCCGCAAGTCGGCGAGACGCGCCGCGCACTCGGCTTCAACACCGGCCCCGGCGGCAAGGGCTTCAACCAGGCCATCGCGTGCTCTCGCCAGGGCGTCGCGACCTTGTTCGTCGGCGCCGTCGGCGACGACCATCTCGGCGCGATTGCGCAGAAGTTCGCCGACGACGAACAACTCCCCTGCCGCTGGCAGGTGCGCAGCGACGTGCCGACGGCGGCATCGAGCATCGTGGTCGATCACACCGGATCGAACCTGATCGTGGTCAACCTCGCCGCCAACGAGCATCTCGACCCCGCCTTTGTCGAGGCGCAGGCCGACTCGTTCGCAGGTGCAAAGATCCTGCTGCTGCAACTGGAGAACAACCTCGATGCGATCGCAGCTGCACTCTCGCTCGGTGCACAGCACAGCCTCCTGCGCGTGCTCAATCCAGCACCCGTGCATCCGCAGCTCGATGCAGCACTGCTTGAACGGTGTGACCTGATCACACCCAACGAAACCGAGTTCGCGCTGCTGCTCGAACGTATCGTCGGCTTGCATGTCGATGCTGCCGAACTCGCCGCCGGCGAGGACGGTCACCTGCATGAGCTCGCGCGCAAACTCGATGTTGAAACTGTCGTGATCACGCTGGGTGCGTACGGTTGTTTCGTCTCGCACGGCGCGAAAGATCGGCGTGGCGACAGCGAGGCTTTCTACCGGGTCGCTCCCGAACGCGTGAACGCGGTCGACTCGACCGGCGCCGGAGATGCCTTTTCGGGCACGCTCGTCGCGGCGCTGCTGCGTTTTGCGGGGCGTCCGTTCCGCGATGCGGTCGTGCATGCGAACCGCGCTGCCGCGATGTCGACCGAAATCGTCGGCACCGCACCGGCGATGGCGCGCTACGAGCAGGTCATCGCGCGGTTTTCCTGAGCCGGTCATCCCCAGCTCGCGACTAGGAGCGCTCGTCGCCCTGTTTGTTCTTGACGCGCGCGAGCCGCAGGGCGCGGTGACCGAGCAAGCGCGCGCGGCGCCGCTGACCGCGGCGCCAGATGATCCAGGCCACTCCTACGATGATCAACCCTGCGAGCACCGCGACGCTGCTTTGACCGCGCTTGATCCAGGCCAGCAACCATTCGCGATTCTCGGCACCGTAGTAGCCGAGCCAGATCCAGAATGGCACCGACAGCAGGGCCGCGAAGCCGTCGAACAGCAGAAATCGCAAGAACGTGACCCGTTGGGTCATGCCGGCGCTCAAAAACACGGCGGTGCGCATGCCAGGCAGGAACCGTGCTACGAACATCAGGCGGTTGCCGTAGCGATCGAACTTCTCCTGCACCTGCGCGTAGCGCCGCGGCGTCAGCAGCGCGGCGACCCAGCGCAGGCGCAACGCGCGCGACCCGAAATAGCGTCCGACCAGGAACATCAATGCGTCGCCGAGCAGCACGCCGGCGAGGCCGACCACGCACATCACGCGTACGTCGGCATAGCCGAGCCCGGCGATCACGCCGCCGGCAACGAGCGATATGTCTTCCGGGATCGGAATGCCCAGGCTGCAGATCATCAGCACCGCGAACACGGCAATGTAGCCATGCACGGTGAAGAAATGGATCAGCTGGTCGAGGAAATCCATCAGGACTTCCTGCAAAGCATGGAACGCAAGCGCACTGGGCGGTCGGATCGAAGCACGTTCTGTCGGTGCGGTCTGGAGCGAGCCCCGAGTCTAATTGTTTATCGACCCGGTACGGCGCTCCCGCAGGCGCCTGTAGAATGGCGCGATGCGTATCGGTCCACACCTCATCGACCCGCCCGTCGTGCTTGCGCCGATGGCCGGCGTCACCGACAAGCCGTTCCGCCAACTGTGCAAGCGGTTGGGTGCGGGCCTGGCCGTGTCCGAGATGACCACGGCCGATCCGCGCCTGTGGACGACGCGCAAGTCGCTCAAGCGCATGGATCATGTCGGCGAACCCGATCCGGTCAGCGTGCAGATCGCGGGCTACGACCCGGCGATGCTCGCCGAGGCCGCGCGCTACAACGTCGATCACGGTGCGCAGGTCGTCGACATCAACATGGGCTGCCCGGCGAAAAAAGTCTGCAATGTATGGTCAGGCAGCGCGCTGCTGCAGGATGAGGGACTCGTTGCGCGCATCCTCGATGCGGTCGTGCGCGCCGTCGACGTGCCGGTCACGCTAAAGATCCGCACCGGCTGGAATCGCGACAACCGCAATGGCGTCACGATCGCGAAGATTGCCGAGGCTGCAGGCATCGCCGCGCTTGCCGTACATGGGCGCACGCGCGCCGACCATTACGAGGGCGAAGCCGAATACGACACGATCGCAGCGATCAAGTCGGCGATCCGCATTCCGCTGTTCGCCAACGGCGACATCGATTCGCCACTGCGCGCACGTCAGGTGCTCGACTACACCCAGGCCGATGCGGTGATGATCGGCCGCGCCGCGCAAGGCCGGCCGTGGATCTTCCGCGAGATCGCGCACTATTTCGCGACCGGCGAGACGCTCGCACCGCCGTCGCCGCGCGAAGTGCGCGACATCCTGCTCGGCCACCTCGACGATCTTTACGCGTTCTACGGCGAACAGCAGGGCCTGCGCATCGCACGCAAGCATCTGGGCTGGTACGCGAAGGATCGCTCCGAAAACGCCGCGTTTCGTGCGATTGCCAATCGTGCCGAGAGTGCGGCGGAACAGCAGCGCCTCACGCGCGAGTATTTCGACGCGCTGCAGGCAGGCGTCGCGACGGAGTTTGCAGCAGCCGCCTGACCGGGTTCAGCCGCGAGACCTTCGCTTGCAGGCGATGGATGAGCATCGCGGCTGAAGCCGCTCCCACAGGAATTTCGCGCCGAGGGCCCATGGCTTCTTCACGGATTTCCGCCCGTGGTGCCAAACGCAGTGCAGAGCCGAGAGCATCACTACTTGTGGGAGTGGTGCCAAACGCAGTGCAGAGCCGAGAGCATCACTACCTGTGGGAGTGGTGCCAAACGCAGTGCAGGGCCGAGAGCATCACGACCTGTGGGAGCCGCTGTCTTTCTTGTGGGAGCGGCTTCAGCGGTGATGCTCTCTCCTGAAGCACATCGCGACTGAAATTCCTCCCACAGATCCGCGCATGGAAGCTGTCCCCCAGAAGCTCAGCGCGGACGCTTGCTGCGGAATTTGTGAGAAGCGGCTTTTGTGGGAGAGGCTTCAGCCGCGATGCTCTCTCCTAAACCACATCGCGACTGAAATCCCTCCCACAGATCCGGGCATGGAAATTGCCCCCAGAAGCTCAGCGTGGACGCTTGCCGCGGGATTTGTGGGAAGCGGCTTTTGTGGGAGCGGCTTCAGCCGCGATGCTTTTCCGGAACGCGTGTCGAAGTCACATCGATTGATCTGCGGAAACAGTCGGCTCTCAACCGAACAACGGCAGCGCGAGCCAACCGAGCACGAGCACGATCAATCCAATCCGAGTGAACCGATAGGCGAGCGGATACGCACGCTTGAAACGCTTGCGCTGCTGACCGATGCGATGCGCGATCGCATTCAGGCGGTTGACGATACCGACCTGTTCGGTGGACACATTCTGCGCCGCGGTCGCCTGCCCCAGCACACGACTGACGACACGGTTGATCGCACGCATGAGCGAAGTGCGCAGCGGGCGTTCGACATCGCAGAACAGGATCACGCGGGTCTGATCGGTGCGGTTCTCGGCCCAGTGCACGAAGGTTTCATCGAACAGCACGTCCTTGCCGTCACGCCAGGAATACTCTTCGCCGTCGACAAAGATGCGGCAGTCGTCCGAATTCGGGGTGATCAAGCCCAGGTGATAGCGCAGCGAGCCCGCGAACGGGTCGCGGTGCGGATTGAGTTTTCCGCCCGGCGGCAGCAACGCGAACATCGCGGCCTTGACCTGCGGGATCGTGGCCAGCAGCGCGACCGTGTTCGGGCACAGCGCGTGTGCGGATGCAAGCGGTTCGCCGTACCACTTCAGGTAGAAACGCTTCCAGCCTTCCTTGAAGAACGAACCGAAGCTCGCGTCGTTGTGCTTTTCGGCGGCGCGGATGTAACCCTCGTCGAACAGATGCAGGGCTTCGTCGCGGATGGCCTGCCAGCCATCGCGCAGCGGATCGAGATGCGCGAATGCGCTGCGATCGAGATAGGCCTTCGCCGGCACCGCCGAGAACGCGTACATGAGCAGGTTGTACGGCGCGAACAAGCCCGAGTGATCGAACAGCTGGCGCTGGAAACGCAGGCGCACGCGACCGCGCAGGTGGACGTAGAGCACGCTCCCGACATAGAGCACGACGATGACGACGAAGAGTAGGCGGAAGGACACGGGCACTGGGAATTCGAGGTTCGGGATCACTCAGGATACGTCGGACGGCGCCTTGCAGCATCGACGACCGCGTCTGTGGGAGCGGCTTCAGCCGCGATGCTTCTGCGAATCCAGGCGAAAGGCGTCGCGGCTGAAGCCGCTCCCACAGGAGCACTCACGATTTCTGAGCTTCCCTGGCGAGTTTCTCAGCTTGGAACATTTGCCGCGCCTTGTGGAATTTCTCTCGCTCATCCTCCGCCTGAGCGGCGCTTGAAAGGCCCGGTCCGTGCCCAATTAAACGATCATCGAGAATCAATTGCAGGTTAAATAAAAAGCCTTCATCGTCGGGCACAATCTCAACCACACCTTGACCATCTTCAAGCTGCTTCTTTGCGAGGCCCGCATCTCTCTTCGAAGAGAATTTTTCTGCGAGAAAGTATTTCTTTTGCGAATACTGAATCGTTAGCCCGATCTTGGACCCCTCCTGCCAAGGACCCTTGATGTCCAATGGCATGACGACGTCCTCACCCCAGACTTCCTTCTGAACCTCTTTCCGCAACTGATCCTGCGGGTCGACCGCCGCGACGTAAGTCAGAGCGCGAATCCCTACAGCGTTTCGCAACTTCTTCAGCAGCGGCGTGCTTCGCTCACGTGCTTTGCGCGCACCCACGTGCAGCAATTCCTCGATGCGCGCGGGCTTCGCAATCAGCGCCTCGTACTGCTCGCGCATCGGCGCAAGCTCGGCATCGATCCGCTCGAACAGCTTCTGCTT
>JBDSNK010000356.1:0-3500 GCA_039915385.1 Dokdonella sp. | reverse complement strand
TTCGTGCTGACCACGACGTTCGTGCAGCACTCGCGCATGCAGGTGACGTTGCCACAAGCCGAATCGTCCGAGCAGAGCGAGCAGCGCGATGCATTGACGTTGCTGATCGATCGCGATGGCCATTTTTTCATTGACAACAATGAAGTGCTTAATCCCGGTCTCGATTCGCTCAAGGATGCGATCGGCAAGATTGCGGGCGAGGATCGTTCGCGGCCGGTGCTGTTGAGTGCGGACGGCTTGACGCCGCACCAGGCCGTCGTCACGGCGATGGATGCGCTCGCCGAACTCGGCTTCACCCGTTTGTCGATCGCCACGACGCACGCGCAACCCGCGGGCGAACGGTGAGCCAAGCGGACGCGTCCGCGCCTTCCGGTTGGGCCCTGTACGCGCGCTTGCTCGGCTACGCGCGGCGCTATTGGCTGGTCGCGCTGATTACCGTGCTCGGCATGATTGCGGATGCGGCCTGCATGGGCCTGTTCGCCGGCTCCATCAAGCCGATGCTCGACAAACTGTTCATCGCGCGCGATCCGGTGGCGATTTTCTGGATGCCGATCCTGATCGTGTCGATTTTCGCGGTACGCAGCATCGCGATCTACGTCAGCGACTATGGCACCGCCTACATCGGTCGTGGCGTCGTGCAGCAGTTGCGCCAGCAGGTGTTCGATCACTATCTGCGTCTGCCCTCCGCATTCTTCGATCGCGAAGCCTCGGGCCACCAGATCGCGCGCATCACCTACAGCTCGGAGCAGGTCGCGCAGGCGTCAACCGAGGCAGTCAAGATCGCGGTGACTGATGGCCTCAGCATTGTCGCCTACGTCGCGGTGATGCTGCGCGCCAGCGTGCAGCTGACGCTCGCTTTGCTGGTCATGGTGCCCCTGGTCGGCGCGCTCGTGGTTTATGTCGGTCGGCGCTATCGTCGCATCAGTCATCGCATCCAGGGCTCGATGGGAACGGTAACCGGCGTCATCGAGGAAGTGGTCGGTGCAAACCGCGAAGTGAAGGTGTTTGGCGGTCAACGCTACGAATCCGAGCGCTTCAATGCGGTTTCCGAACAGACGCGCCGACTCGGGCTCAAGGTCGCGGCGACCAATGGCCTGGCCAGTTCGTCGGTGCAGCTGATTGCCGCCATCTCGCTTGCACTGATCATCTATTTCGCGACACGTCCGGCGATGCTCGCCGAGCTCTCGCCCGGCGCGTTCACGTCGCTGATCCTCGCCATGGGCGGCATCCTGCCCTCGCTGAAGCGGCTCACCACGGTGCAATCGAACCTGCAGCGCGGACTTGCTGCTGCCGAGGAGATTTTCAGCCTGATCGACACGCCGCCCGAGCGCGATGAGGGCACGCGCGAGCTGGCAACAGTCAACGGCGATCTGGAATTGCGCGATGTACGGCTCGTCTATCCGGGTGCGAGCCAGCCCGCGCTTCAGCAAGTGAGCCTGTGCTGTCCGCGCGGTAGCGTCACTGCACTGGTCGGGCGCTCCGGCAGTGGCAAGTCGACCTTGGCCAGCTTGATTCCACGTTTCCACGAACCCGACGCAGGCAGCGTGCTCATCGATGGTCACGCGCTCGACGAATACACGCTTGCCAGCCTGCGCCGGCAGATTGCGTGGGTCGGTCAGAACGTCACCCTGTTCGATGACAGCATCGCGCGCAACATCGCCTATGGTGCGCTTGCGGATGCGCGTGAGGCCGACATCGTCGCCGCCGCCGAAGCGGCCAACGCGATGGAGTTCATTCGCCAACTGCCCAACGGCATTCACAGCCGTGTCGGCGAGAGCGGGGCGTTGTTGTCCGGAGGCCAGCGCCAGCGCATCGCGATCGCACGTGCATTGTTGAAGAACGCGCCGATCCTGATTCTCGACGAAGCGACCAGCGCGCTGGACAGCGAATCGGAGCGCCTCATCCAGGATGCGCTGCAGCGACTCATCCGCGATCGAACGGTACTGGTGATTGCACATCGCCTGTCGACGGTCGAACACGCGGACCAGATCGTCGTGCTCGATCGCGGTTCGATCGTAGAGCAAGGTACCCACATGTCCTTGCTCGCGCGTGGTGGACATTACGCAGCGTTGCACCGGCTGCAGTTTCGCGATCAAACTCAATCAAAGGCCGAGCGCTGAGTCGTCGCGTTGCATGAACTGCCGGATGCGCGCGAATGCCGACAGCGCGCCGCAATCCTGGACTGTCGGCATACTCCAGACCTCAGCCTGCCCATGCCAGCCGCATCCCGCATTGAACGTATCTGGTATGGCGGCGCGTCCGTGCCATGGTGGCTTGCATCGCTCGTGCCGGTCTACAAGGCGATGCGCGCGACACACCTGCTGCCTTACCGACTCGGCTGGCGTACCGCCGCGCATCTGAGTGTTCCGCTGGTCGTCGTCGGCAATCTCACGGCGGGCGGCAGTGGCAAGACGCCGCTGACGATCGCGCTAGTGGAAGCCTTGCGTCTGCGCGGGTTCAAACCCGGTGTCGTCAGCCGCGGCTACGGTGGCACTCGGCGGGAACCCTTGCTGCTCGACGACATGCCTTCGCCCGCAATGGTCGGCGATGAGCCCTGCCTGATCCGTCAACGCACGGGTGCGCCGGTTGCCGTAGGACGCGACCGTGCGCGCGCAGCGGGATTGCTGATCGAGCGCGGCGTCGATGTCGTGCTGGCCGACGATGGGCTGCAGAATCCCGCGTTGGCTCGCGCTGTCGAAATCTGTGTGATTGATGGTCAGCGCCGCTTCGGCAACGCACGTCTGCTGCCTGCAGGTCCGTTGCGCGAACCGCTTGCGCGTCTGCAGGAGTTTCCGTTTCGCGTCTGCAACGGCGGCGTCGCGCAATCCGGTGAAATTCCGATGCGCCTGGTGGGTGACATGGCGGTCCCGGTCACGCGCTGCGCTTCGGTGCGACCGCTGGAATCCTTCGCTGGGGAACGCGTGCACGCGGTTGCTGCCATCGGCAATCCGGAGCGCTTCTTCGATGGCTTGCGTGCGCATGGCATCGAGGTCATTGCGCATGCGTTTCCCGACCATCATGCGTTCGTTGCGTCCGAGCTCGTGTTTGACGATGAGTTGCCGCTGCTGATGACCGAGAAGGACGCGGTCAAGTGCACCGTGTTTGCTAAACCGAATTTCTGGTGCGTGCCGGTGCGCGCGGAATTGCCGGACGCGTTCTTCGATGCGATTGCCGAGCGATTGGCCAAGCATTGAAAGGGCTCTGAAAGAAGCAAAGGCCTACGATCACGCCGCGCGTGCTTTCGTATGCGTATCCGACCTCAAGAGGTTCCCTCCGTGGAAAGCTGCAGTAGTCCCAGACGAAGCAACGCTGCCACGACGGAGCGAATGGCAGGCTGACCCATGCGCGTCGTGAAGACGCGTCGGCAGGGACCCAGGCGATTCCTTTGGCGGCAGCGAAATCCCGATCGCCGCCCCAGATTCCGGAGTCGCCATGTTCAAACTCAACCTCCCGGCTGTTGCCGTGCCGGCCGTGCTGCGCGCAGGCAACGATGCGCGCCG
>JBDSNK010000349.1:0-3195 GCA_039915385.1 Dokdonella sp. | reverse complement strand
ACGTCGCGACACTCACGCCACTCGACTTCGACACGATCCACGAATCGGTGAGGAAGACCGGTCGCTGCGTCATCGTGCACGAAGCGCCGCGCACTGCCGGTTTCGGCGCGGAGATCGCCGCGCGACTTGCCGACGAGGCGCTGTACGATCTCCTGGCCCCGGTCGAACGCGTGACCGGCTACGACACGCACATCCCGCTATACCGATTGGAGATGAAATACCTGCCGAGCGTTGAGCGTATCGTCGCCGCAGCCAAGCGCACCTTGAGTGTCAGCTGATCTTTCCAATCGGAGCTTGGCATGCATACGATCACGAATGTCTTCATCGGTCTTGTCGCCGCGCTGCACATCTACTTTCTCGTACTCGAGATGTTCCTGTGGGACACGCCTTACGGACGCAAGACGTTTCGTCTGACGCCGGAGTTCTCGGCTGCATCGAAAGCGCTGGCCGCAAACCAGGGCCTGTACAACGGTTTCCTCGCAGCCGGACTCATCTGGGGTTTGTGCCTTGGCGCTGAAGGCTGGCATGTCGAGATCTTTTTCCTGTCGTGCGTGATCGTCGCCGGCCTGTACGGCGCATGGACGGTCAATCGCAAGATTTTTTTCATCCAGGCAGTGCCCGCGATCATTGCGCTGGTTCTGTTGCACATCCATTGATCCGGATCGCCACCGCGCATCCGCAACGACGAGTTATCCATGGCCGACATCAAGACGTTCTATCTACCCGACCTCGGCGAAGGCCTGCCCGACGCAACCATCGTCGAATGGCTGGTGAAGGAAGGTGGCATCGTCAAGCTCGACGAGCCGATGGTTTCGATGGAGACCGCGAAGGCGATCGTCGAAGTTCCGTCGCCGTATTCGGGCAAGCTTTCGAAGGTGCACGGCAGCGCGGGCGACGTGATCGCAACCGGTGCGGCGCTGGCCGAGTTCGAGCTCGATCCGAAGATGCCGCAACGCGCGGAAGCGGAGGCGACCGGACATCACCACGGTCCGCCGAAGAGCGCCCCATCGAAAGGCGCTGGAAGCGAGGCACCGGACAAGAAGGGTGTCGTCGCCTCCGACGAAGGTGGCGAGATCGTGGAGAACGACAACGCTGGTCGTGCCGATGAAGGCACCGTCGTCGGTGCGATGCAATCGAGCGACCGCGTGCATGCGGAGCAGGCGACCAGCGTCGGCGGCGTGAAAGCTGTACCGGCCGTACGTGCACTGGCGAAGAAGCTCGGCGTCGACCTCGCGCGCGTGAAACCCAGTGGCGCTGGCAGCGTGGTCACATTGAAGGACGTGAAGGACGCTGCTGCAGCGGGTACGGCGCGCGCAGGCTCTGGAGGAACGACATCGACCGCGATACCTGCGGCACAGGCGTCTTCGAGGAGCATCGCGGCTGAAGCCGCTCCCGCCACAGCCGCCGCGCAACGCACGACGTTTTCTGCTGCTGGCAAACCCGTTCGCACGACTCCGCACACGGTCGCGGCGACGGGACAACCGGAACAGCTCAAAGGCGTGCGTCGGAACATGGCGCGCGTGATGGCGGCGGCGCATGCGCAGGTCGTGCCGACTACACTCTGCGACGACGCCGACATCCATGCCTGGTTGCCCGGCAACGACATCACCGGCCGCCTCGTGCGCGCGATTGTGCGTGCCTGCAAGGCCGTGCCGGCGCTCAATGCATGGTTCGATGGCGAGAACCTGACACGCACGCTGCATCCGCATGTCGACATCGGCATCGCAGTCGACACCGATGATGGTCTGTTCGTGCCGGCATTGCGCAACGCGGACGTCCTTGATGCGAACGGCGTGCGCGCTGCCGTCAATCGTCTGCGCACGCAGGTCGAGGATCGGAGCATTCCGCCATCGGAACTGTCCGGCTACACGATATCGCTGTCGAATTTCGGTGTATTCGCAGGTCGCTACGCAACGCCTGTCGTGGTACCGCCGTGCGTCGCAATCATTGCGGCCGGCAAGGGTCGGCATCAGATGACCCCCGTGATGGGCGGCTTCGAGTCGCATCGGGTGATTCCGCTGTCGTTGACCTTCGATCATCGCGTGGCAACCGGCGGCGAGGCCGCACGCTTCCTCAAGGCGATGCTCGACGATTTGGCGCAGGCGCACTGACGGCCAATGACGCCGAACACCACACGCGCACGCGTCGATGCGGAATTTCCCGGTCTGATCGCGGCGGCCGAAATCGCAATGCGTCGCGCGCATGCACCGCATTCGCAATTCCACGTCGGCGCCGCCTTGATGTTCGATGGCGACAGGGACTTCGTAAGCGGCTGCAATGTCGAGTTCGATGTCTACGGCCTTACGATCTGTGCCGAACGCAATGCGGTGTGCGCCGCGATCGCGCAGGGTCGTAGCCATCCGCGCGCGCTCGCGGTGATTGCCGACACGGCGGAACCCGTTGCTCCGTGCGGAGCGTGTCGACAGGTGCTGCACGAATGCGATGTCGAACATCGTCTGCGCGTATTCCTCGCGACGACCGCCGGCGACGCGGTGCGGGAATGCACGACGGATACGCTGTTGCCCGAAGCGTTCGCATTGGACGACGCGCAAGTACCCGAGCGCAGCCCTTGGCGCTGACGGCGTCGCGCCAGCAGGATTCCGGAGAACATCGCCATGCATCGAAGCCGGTTTTGCACGCTCGTGATCGACTGCCAGGTAGACGATCTCGCCTCCGCCGCCGAATTCTGGAGCCGCGCGTTCGGCAAGCCGATCGCGAGTGTCGACCAGGATGGCGATGGCCGCTATGCCGAGCTCGCGACCACCGATGACGAGCCGATCATCCTGCTGCAAAAGGTCGAGCACGAATCGCGCATGCACGTCGACATCGAGACCGACAACCTCGACGCCGAAGCGTTGCGCCTGGAGGCTCTGGGCGCCACGCGCGTCGCACTCCGCCACGACCGCTGGTGGGTGATGCAGGCGCCGACCGGGCATCGCTTCTGTATCGTGCGCCGGCAGCGCGAGGCGTTCGGATCACACTTGAATGAATGGCCCCCATAGCCGAGGTAGTCGACATTCAGCGGCCATACTGCAAACGGAACCTGCGCCGTGTATGATGCGCGCCCTGTAATACATCCATCCATCCGTATAGAAGGATATTTGCCGCGATGAGCAGCTACCTCTTTACCTCCGAGTCGGTCTCCGAAGGCCATCCGGACAAGGTCGCCGACCAGATCTCCGATGCCGTCCTCGA
>JBDSNK010000316.1:0-10541 GCA_039915385.1 Dokdonella sp. | reverse complement strand
GCGACTCGCCGGGTCACGAAAGGGGTGGTCCACAGACGCATCGCTTCCCTGATGAAGCGAAGCGTGCACGGCAGCTTCTTCGTCGGTTGCGTGTAGAGTTCGTCCTGATCGAGCGCATCCATTTTCTCGCGGATGCGTTCGCGCCACTCGGGATAGCGGTGCATGCCATACACCATGCACGCTCCGATCATGCCGGGCCCGCCGGATATCGCGATGAGTTGTACGCTGGTCAGGTAGGTCACGCGGTCGAGGCCGATTCGGTCGAACAGCGACATCAGCGCTTGAGCGAAATCGTCGCGCAATCTGCCGGCGCGAACGCGATGCTTCAGTTGCCGAGTGATCGTGCGCGTCATCACGCGCGACCGATAGAAATTCGGGAGGATCCTCCAGAGAGGATCCCTCTGTTCCAGCTGGATGCGGAACCGTACCTCCTGCTCGGCGATGAGCGCACGGTTGCCGGCGTCGTCGAGGCCGTCGACCGCCAGCGGAATGAGTGCCTGGGACACGGTGCGCGAGACGAGCTTGGTCAGATCCTGTTCCTGGCCCGCGTGATTCCTCAGGAACCCACGCATGCGGTGGTGCAGCGATCTCATCTGTTCTGGCGCGAAAAAGTTTCCACTTTGCTCGCTGAGGAGCGAACCCGCCTCGCCTGTTGTACTTGCGTTCAATTGCCGATATTTCAGGGGTCTACATCCGATACGGCCAATCGCGCTTGACTGGGGTACTCGACGCACGACTCACTAATCAGGCTCGACCGTGCAAGATCTTTCAGGTGGGTAGTAGCGACACGTCCGGAGCCGTCAAAGGAAGCGACCGACCGTGGCAGAAATATTTCCGAAAATGGCTGCATCGACACGAGACTTGTTGAGGGGCGGATGCGAGCCTTACCTGCAGTCGCGCGTTGTTCGTCAATGTCCTAACTGCCACCAAAATAACGTTCTTCTAGCTGGGAGATAGCGGCACAGAGTGGATTGATCATGTCCGCCACGGCTCGTCTGAAGCGCTGCGTCGGACATGGGCCGTTGCCGCCTCTATCTGTGGCGTCGACAAGTCACGCGTAACCGGCCAAGTCCGAGGAGAGCAACATGAGCATGTGCAGTACCCTCTTGCGCTTTGCACCTGGCGTCGTATTCGGTGCGGCGATGATCGCCGGTGAGGCCGGCGCCCAGACCTGCGCCGTGCCGGCTGTACTCGCGGTCAATACGTTGACCGCGCTCGACACCTGCCAGGGCGACAGTGGCCTCGTGATCGCCTGCAGCTTGTTAGCATTGACGGGGCCAGCTGCCGTGGTGCGCCTGCAGCTGCCCTATCCGGTTGGCCTCGTTACCGTGCAATCACTTACCGCCGGTTACGATCCCGCGATGTTGCTGCTGCGCTCTCACTGCGACAACTCGGCCCCCTGCGGAATGGCAGTGGACTCGGGAATCATCGTCGACACGATGGACCTTGCAGAAGTGGATTCCGGCGACTACTTCCTCGCCATCGCCCCGATAGATTTCAATTCAAGTTCCTGCGGCCAGGTCATGGTCACCTACAGCATGACCCAGGAGCAGCAGGCGCTCGCGCTCGACGGCGTATTCCGTGGCGGCCTCAGTGCGCCGCCTGCGAATCTGTGAGACGTTGGAAAAATCATTGTGACGCTTGATGCAGCATCGACTGGGCCAGGTTTGCTTATTGATAGTCAGGAAGGGAACCTGACCGACTCTGACTCCGTCAACCCGAAGACGCCTTGGAGATTTCGGAACAAAAGGGGCTGAGAGAGTCTGCTTTCAGCCAGGATCTGCCGGTCAAGCCGTTCGATCAGACCGCCAGAAAGCTGCTGTTCGCAACCGGCAGAACAGGATCGGATCCTTTCTGCCATGCAGTCATGACTGCGCAGGTATATTCCGGTACTTTTTCCCCTATCCTGCTTGTTCATCCAATCGTCCTGCAGGATCGAGGCCCGAATGACCGCAACGTTTCGGATGTTCGCATCGCTAGCCATGGCAGCGATTCTCGCGAGGGCATCGTGTGCGACTGCCACCGCGGCGGCCCAACTTGCCGACGCGATTTCCCGCGGCGAAGCGCGGACCGACGCCATCATTGGCGATCTGATGGCCAAGGCCGATGTACCGGGCCTCGTCATCGCCGTCGTAAGGGACGGGTCGGATGTGACCACGAAAGCCTTCGGTTTCGCGGATGTTGCGAGCAAGCGTCCGCTCACCCCGGACACGATCATGTATGCGGCGTCATTGACAAAGCCAGCGTTCGTGTACATGACGCTGCAGCTGGTTGACGAAGGCCTCATCGATCTCGATGCGCCCCTTCCGAAGCAGCTCAAGCATCCGTTGCCCACGTATCCTGGCTATTCAAGCCTCGGCGGCGATACGCGTTGGAGGGCGATCACGCCGAGGATGCTGCTTTCGCACAGCAGCGGCCTACCCAACTGGCGCTGGGTCAACGACGACCGGAAGCTCGACATAAAATACAAGCCTGGCACGCGCTACGTCTATTCCGGGGAAGGCATGCAGCTGATGCAGCTCATCGACGAGGAGCGCAGCGGAAAGACTCTGCAGGAGCTAATGAAAAAGCGTGTATTCGACCGCTTCGGCATGAGCCATACCAGCATGGTCTGGCGCGACGATTTTTTTGGTTCCGAGTCCAACGGTTACGACGCCAACGGCACGCTCGTACCACACGCGCATGTCGACAAGGCGCAAGCGGCGGCATCCATGGATACGACCGTCGGCGACTATGCACGCTTTGTCGCCGGGGTACTTCATGGCGAAGGTCTTGCGGCGAAGCAGTGGCAGGAGATGTTGCGTCCGCAGTTACGGATCGTTTCTCCGCAAGAGTTCCCTTCGCACTTTCCCGGCATCACCCGCGCCAATGATGCGATCCGCCTCTCGGCGGGATTGGGTTGGGTGCTCTACCAATCGCCGTTGGGTCCGGCCATGTTCAAGGAAGGCAACGACGATGGCACGAACAACCTCGTATTGGCGTTTCCGCGATCGAAATCTGCGGTCGTGATTCTGGTTAACAGCGCGCGCGGAGACCGGATATTCTTTCCCCTGGTGGAGTCGCTCTACGGCCACACATGCCTGCCATGGTTTTGGATGGGCTACATCCCGTACGACAGGCCCGATCTGCGCAACCCGGGAGCACGGGCCCATCCGATCGATACGTGTTCAGGAAAGGACCGCAGTCCTGATGGGTCGGTCAGCGACACTCGTTGACAGGCTGACCGGGGTACCCAAGCATCCGCTGCTATTGCCCGATTGCGGGCGTTTACTTTAGCGTTTGGCCGCTGACGGCTGCCGCAGAAGTGGTCGTTGCGGAAGATGGGTGAGAAGTCGGAGTCGTTCTGCCGTCAGGCGCTGCTCGTGCTGGAGCAGAATCCGCAGCGGGTGCCGGCCAATGTGCTGGCGGCGGGTGCGCAACTTGACCAACGCGCTTTGGGAACAACTTCACCCGCGATAGTTTTGGTCGCTTGAAGCATCGCCACCGGCGCCTGACTATTTCCCGGAAGGAAACGAGCCTTGGCTCGAATCTGCCCCGCGCGCATCTACCTCGGCGGACAAGCGCGCATACAATTCGTCGACGCGTTGCATAAGAACCGGCGCACTCCACGCAGCGGCATCCTGCGGACCGGCCGCAGCGAGTTTGCGCAATTCATCAGGTGCCCGCAGCAAGGTCGCAACGTGGTTGGCAAAGGCGCGCGTGTCTTCTTCGCTGACGCGTGCGCTACTTGCGTGAGCCAGCACGGTTGCACTGCCCATCACCGCCGTCGAAACGATCGGCACGCCCAAGGCCATTGCCTCGATCAGCACGAGGCCCTGCGTTTCAGTGCTGGACGCGAACACGAAAATGTCTGCGCTGCGATAGCAGTCGAGCAGCTCGGTGTGCCGCTTGAGGTTGCCGACGAAGAGTACGTTTGCATGCAGCCCGAGCGCCTTGGTCACGCCAGCCAGGCGCTTTGCATCCGGGCCCTCGCCGGCGATCACGAGCAGGAGTCGTGGAAAGTTGTCGACCAAGAGGCGCATCACCTCGAGCAGGAACGCGACATTCTTTTCGACGGCGAGGCGCCCGACGGTGAGCAGAACCTGGGCGTCTTGCGCGATGCCGTGACGCTGCCGAAAGCGCGAGCGGTCGCCGCCGCGGAACTCTTCCAGGCGAACGCCCGTCGGTACGATTGTTGCCGAAGTCGAGATACCGTAGGCGTCGAGCACATCGGCCATTTGCTGCGACGGTATCAGCAGATGATCGACCTGGCTGCAGAGGCGGCGGGAGAATCCTCGCACCGCGTATCGGCCCAACTTGCTCGGCAACCAGGGCAGGTAGTTCGCCACGTATTGCTCGAAATACGTATGGTAGCTCTCTACCGTTGGCCGACCAGTCAGGTGTGCGAGACGCACGCCCAGCTGATGCGCGCGAAACGGTGTGTGGATATGGATCACATCCCAGCGCCGCCCGGCGAGTTGCGGAATGAGCGCGCGCATTGCGCTCGCCTTGATCAGTCGGTCTTCGGGGTCGAACGCGATGCGACGGGAGGGCAGGCGGATCACCTCGAACTCGCGCGTCTCATCGTCAGTGCCATAGTCGGGTGCGACGACCGTCACCTCGTGACCGCTGGCGATCAGTTCGCGACAAAACGTCTGGATCGACGTCGATACCCCGTTGACGCGTGGAAAGTAGACATCCGACAGCATCAGGATCTTCATGGTCGCTCCGGAGCCATTGCGCCGCGAGTTGCGCAGCGGGAATTTGCGAGTACGGCGGTCGTGTTCGGATCAAAGCGTGCACACGCCGTCGAGATGGGCTGCCTTGGCGTCAGCCAGAGGCTGCGGATCAGCCATTGTCATCCGGGAACGGCTCGGAAATTCGATACGGACGTTCAACGTCTTGCCGTTTTGATCGCGCACGTTCGAGGCACCTTGATATTCGCGTATCGTTTTGGAGTCCGTCGCGTACGCAAAGCTGATTGGAGGAATCGCGAAGGCATACCAGGTGTCAAGTTGCAGTAGAAATCGACGCACGGGTTTTCCGTCCATCAGTTCTTCATCTACCAGGGTGAGGGTGAACGGGTAGCTCCGCAATCGACTTGGCACGAGAAAATCCAGATGCTGAGGGGCTCCCGTCGCCAGCGCGTCCCAGTGTTCGCGCATGAAGCTGTCGAATCCGGCGTCCACAACCAGGCCGCGAGTTGGCGTCAGCAAGGCGCGTTTCTCAGACTGTTCCGCGACTGCGCGGACGAAGACCTCGCGTGATCCGCTGCTTTGTTCGCGTACGCCTTCCCGATATCCGGTGCGCGCGTCATCAAGTACGAATGAGGGTGTTTGCGCGAGGCCGGTTGCGCGAACCTGTTTTCTGGCGAATGGCCGGCCGTCCGGGCACTCGAAAAGAACCAGCAGTTCGCGCTTGCCTTGGGTCTCGCTTATCCAATGCGATTCGGTATACAACGCGCGACCGGATGTGTCATACGCCGTTCCAACATAGTGTTCGATTGTCGGGCTTGCCATTGCGGCGAAATGCGCAACGACTCCAATGCCAGCCATGCCGAGGATCAGCATGGGCGAGCGCCGACCTTGATGCCCCGGTACGCTCGATTGGTGCATGCGTTTCCCTCGTCAACGTCCATTGGGTGATCATCCAGCGCAGCTGGCCGCAGTCTTTGCATCCATGGAGCGGCTATTCTCTGCGGCCCTGGGTCGCTACGAGGTCGGCTGTGGGTGAGCATTTGCCGGGCGATGACGTTGCACGACTTACGGCCGATTCATAGCGGAACCCTCATGCGCAGTGCGTAGACGCGCGTCCAGCATCGGCACTGCGAAATCGCCGTGTGCCGCCGCTTCGTGCTGAAGTGGCCTGACCTGTTTGGCGTAGGTGCTTCGTGCAGGTCAGATGATTCCGCTGAAAAAAGAAGGCCGCCCTGCCCTTGAGCGGCCTTCAACACACTACACCGACGCTGTTTCAAGGGGAGTTTGAGAACAGCGTTGATTAGCGTATGGGAGAAATGTTTCACTGGCGCGACGCGATGGCCCTTATCGGCGAACTCGATTGCTGCGCAGCCGCCCCAGGCGTCGGTCGATTCCCCATGATCACAGCTTCTGTGACAAGGGGCATGGATGAGGGTTTCTGTCACACAATTGTCATGCGCACTGCGCAGGCTGCATTACGCGCGTTTGCAAGTCTGTCTCAATGAAACAGCCCAATAGCGGTACGGCCAGATCCTCTCGACGCATCGAGGGCCCGCGCGCGCGCGATCTCGTCACTCAAGCGCCAGCGGTTCCTGCAGCTGCGACCAATGCCGCGGTCGCAATGCTGTTCAACGAGCATGAACAGCTGTCGAGTCTTCCGGTGGTGCTGGAGAAACGGCCCACCGGCATGATCAAGCGTCATCTCTTCATGTCCGAGATGGCCAAACCGTTTCACCGCGAACTGTACGAGCGCAGGAGTTGCGACTCGTTCATGGATCGCGAACCCTTGATCGTCGACGCTTCTGCGAGCATCGAGGAAACCCTCAATCTCGTTGTTGCATCGGGTGGCAAGGCGCTCACTGACGGTTTCATCATCGTCGAGGACGGCTCCTATCTTGGCGTCGGTTCCGGTCTTGATTTGATGCGTGTCGTTGCAGACCTGCAGGCGGCGAAAAACAGACAGGTGATGCAGAGCATCGAATACGCGAGCGTGATCCAGCGCGCAATGCTCTGGCCTTCGCATGAGGCCCTTCAAAAAGCAGTGCCCGACGCGACCATCGCATGGCAACCACGAGATACGGTCGGCGGTGACTTTTATCACTGCGCAGATTATCCGGAGGGATGGTTTTTCCTGCTCGCAGATTGCACCGGCCATGGCGTACCGGGCGCATTCATGACGCTGATCTCGTCATCCTGGCTGGCTCGTTCGCTGGAGAATCACGGACCGCATGATCCGGCGCGCTTGCTCGCCGAGCTCAATCGCAGCATCAAGCTCTCACTCGGACAACTCGGAAGAACGCATACCAGCAGCGCATCCGACGATGGCCTCGATGCGATCGCGCTGTGGTTCGATCGCGCAACGCGCGAACTGACCTTCGCGAGCGCTCGAACCCCTCTATACATGCTTGGCGCCCTTGCAGAAGACGTGGAGACCAGAGAAGGTGAACGCATGGGCGTCGGCTATGTCGATACACCCATGGCGCACGCTTGGTTCAATCAGACCCTCAAGGTGCCCGTTGGCAGCACCCTGTGCATTGCCACGGACGGCATGGTCGACCAGATCGGCGGACCTCGCCAGATTGCATTCGGGAAACGGCGCCTCCGCTCGGCCATGCTTTCGCTGCGCAGCCTGCGGTCAAAGGAGTTCGCAGCGGGATTGCTGGACGCACATCGCTCGTACCAAGCCACCCACCGACGTCGTGATGATCTCACCGTCGTCACGTTCCGTCCTTGAGGATGAGTCCGATGACCTACGAGGATTACCAGGAGTTCAGCGCGCTCGTCACCGAGCGAAATATCGTCTTCTACTATTTTGGATACTTCTCACAGAGCATTACCGCCGCGATGGCGGAGGCGGTTCGACTCCAGCTGGAGAAAAGTGATGCGGCCCCGTCGACTCGAAGGAAGATTTTCTCTTCGTTTGTGGAGATGGCGCAAAACATCACCCATTACTCGCTCGACTCGCTGAGTCCTGCAGAGCAGCGCAACGATCAGCTCCGTCAAGGCTCCGTATGTATCGGCCGGGATGGCGACCGATACTTCCTTCTTTGTTCCAATCCGGTAGCCGCCAATCAGGTTGAACTGTTGCGCCAGAAGGTCGAGCCGCTCAAGACAATGAGTCTAGAAGACATCAAGCGCGCCTATCGCGAGACATTGCGCGCGGAGACACCCACTGGAAGCAAAGGGGGAGGGCTCGGCTTCCTGACGCTCGCTCGCGAAGCCAGCAGCCCGCTCGAATTTGCATTTGCGCCATCTGCGCAGTCAGATGCGGTTACGTTTTGTATCAAAGCGACGATCTAAGACAATGAATAGCACGCTCCCAGAAGACCTTTTCATCGATGAAGCCGAGGCATCGCCCGAAGTCGACTTTCGATACAGCGAGCACCGATTGGCGCTGAAGGGCGAATCCTACCCGGAGAACGCGGCCTCCTTTTACGGCGAGATGATCGATCGAACGCGGGCGTATCTTGACGCACTACCGGAAGGGCAGGTCGTCACGATCGATGTCGCGCTGTCCTATTTCAACAGCTCCAGTACAAAGATGCTGTTCGGTCTGTTCAGCACGTTCGAGGAGGCGTGCAACCGCGGCGTCATCGTGATCCTCAACTGGCACCGCGATGCGGAAGACGACACCATGGAGGAGTTCGGCGCAGAACTTCACGATGAATATCCGTTGCTGCAGTTCAACGATTTGCCCGTTCATTCGTGATTCGCATGGTACGCACCGAAACGGATCTGTTTGAAGCCGAGGAAGCCGCACTCGCAGCGGCGGTTCGCATCCATACCGCGCCTGCTGCTGACGCCGAGGCGTTTCGGCGCGCGCTGGGCGATCTTATCCAGCGCTATGAGCGCATGATGCGCGAGAGTCGCCGCATGATCCGCCACGGCGATCGCCAGGAACGCGAACTCAATGCGCTCAACATCAAGCTTCGCGATCTGGCCGAACAGCTGGACTACAAGGCGCGACATGACGCCCTCACCGGCGAGTTTAATCGTGGTGCCATCATTGAATTGGCTACGCAGATCCTGGCCAGGAGCCCGCTCTCGCTCGTAGTCCTCGATATCGATCTGTTCAAGCGCATCAACGACGAGTATGGCCATCCGGTTGGCGATGAGGTCATCATCGAGCTGGTACGACGCATTCGCACCGTGTTGCCGACAGAGGCGCAGATCGGTCGCGTAGGGGGCGAAGAGTTCACCGTACTGCTGGCACGCTACGACATCGATTCGGCGATGCGGCTGGCGCATGCCATGCGCCGCGCCATTGCCGATCAGCCATTTTCGTTCGCCGGTGGCATTCATGTAACCGCGAGCTTTGGAGTCAGCGCAAGCGTGATGGGGTCCGACTTCGTTCAAGCCTATGCGCGCGCGGATGCAGCGTTGTACGAGGCGAAACGAGCGGGCCGCAATGCGGTGCAGGAAGCCAAGCCGTAAGCTGCTTTTGCGGAGAACGCACCGGCATCCTGTACACACGCGAATCATGGGTTGCGGCCACTAGGCCCTTCGCGATAATTGTCACGCGCTGGAAAAAAAGGCCGCTGGGATTTCCTACCGCAGCGGCCGAAGCCCTTCGAGTTGTTTGAGCGATACTCTCTGGCCGAAGATGCACTGAATGTGTGACGGCCGCGCGACGGCACCGCCATGGGCATTTCCAAGCAGTGCCTGTCGTTTTTTCGTCGCATTGAGCGCTGACAATACGCGGCACAGGGGGTCTGCCGCAGCGATGCGGCCACTCGGGAGAAAATAACGTGCTGATGCACTCTTTGCTCAGGCCGGCAATTGCCGGCCTTTTTGCTTTTTCGTGTTCACTGGTCACTGCGGCTGAACTTGCGCATCCGGACCATGCCGAATTCGATGCCACGCTCGAAGCGTCGTACCGTGCGCAGAATGCGCAGTGGCCGCTGGCGTTGAATTTCAGCTATCCATTCGCTCGCGCTGCTACGTCTGCTGCCTGGCTCATCGAGGCCGTCAATCGCGATGGAGCGGTTGTACGCAGCTGGAAAGGCATCACGCCATTGCAGGCCCAACACGCGCGCGTCGAGTTGCTATGGGATGGTCGCGGTCAATCCGGCGATCGTCTCGTCGACGGTTACTACACATTGCGGCTGCGTGCGACTCCGACCGTTGATTTCGCGAGCGACGTCCGCGCATCCGTGGATCAAAGGATCGCGAATGCGTTTGCCGCTTTTCCCGACGAAATTCAGGAGCAGGCCCTAGACGTGATGGTCGGCAATGTAGCCGCAGCGAGCATCACCCCGATGGCCCCGTTGAGCGTTGGGCAGCAGCAATCATCCGCTACAGGGACGCCACATGCGAAGTCGGCGTCCGCGACCGGCGGTCTCCCCTACACGATCTACTACGGCAATCTGCATAGCCAGACCAATCACAGCGATGGTGGGGTCCCGGTCACCAGCTGCACAGGCGCAGCAAATCCGCAGACCGGCGTCTTTGGACCGACCGACGCCTATACGATGATGCAGAATCAGGCCGGCGGCGATTTCCTGCTGACTTCCGAACACAACCACATGTTCGACGGTTCCACCGGCACCAACGCATCGGCCAGTCCGACAACCGCCATCAATCTGTTCCACAGCGGCTTGCAACTGGCGAGCAACTATCGCGCCGCGCATGCCTCGTTCCTCGCGCTGTACGGACTGGAATGGGGTGTAATCAGCAATGGCGGTCATCTCAATATCCTCAACGTCGATGCCTTGACGGAGTGGGAATCCAACAGCAGTGGCCAGCTCATTGGCGAGGTCAACACGCCCAAGAGCAACTACGCGTCGATCTACCAGACCATGAGCCAGCACGGCTGGATCGGCATGTTCAATCACCCGGCGACCAGCGGCCAATTCATCATTGGCA
>JBDSNK010000339.1:0-3440 GCA_039915385.1 Dokdonella sp. | reverse complement strand
GGTTGATCGCAGTCGTCTGCGGCGCCTCGCGGATGGAACAGAGCACGCTGAGTAAAAGTCCTCACGCCATCGGCTTCAGACGCCGCTATCCTGCCGGGATGATCCGCACGTCAAAAAAGCGGCGAACCCTCGCATGGGTCGGCCTGTTAGCCATCCTGCTGGTTGCGCTTGTGCCCACGATTTCCCAGCTCCGCGCTGCGTCTGGCGGTGATCGAGGGGCGCTCGTCGGTCTCGCGGGTCTGCATGCCGGTCATGACATGGCGGCCATGAGCGGCGAGCCTGCGTGGTCGCACGACCACGACAAAAGCGGCAAGTCTGGCGAGGATTGCTGGAAGAAATGTGGTTACTGCGGATTCCTCGGCCATGCGCCCGTCATGGGCGGCTTCGCCTACCTTGCCGCGTTTCCGGCTCCGGTTGCAGCATCCACGCCTGATCGCAGCATTCGTGTTCGCGCGCATATCGCGCACGACCTCGCCGGGCAGCCGCGCGGACCTCCGCAGCTCTCCTAGATCTTCCAGCGGTCAATTCGACCCCATGACATGGCGACATGCCATGGCGCGTCGGCTCGCCTGTGAGCCAATCCAGGGGCACTCATGATTTCGTTTCGTAACACAGCAGCAATAGCAACGTTCCTCATCACGGCAACGCCTGACATCGCGCTTGCCTGTTCCAGCTGCGGCTGCACGCTCAACGCGGACTGGGCAACACAGGGACTCAGCGCGAGCAAGGGCTGGCGTTTCGATCTGCGCGAGGATTATTTCAACCAGTCACAGCTACGCAGCGGCACCGACAGTGTCAGCCGCAGCAGCATCGAATTGCCGAGCGAAGAAGAGACCCAGCAGACAACCGTCAATCGCAACACGACGTTCGGCGTCGAATACAGCCCGAATGCGAACTGGAGCATCAGCGCGACACTGCCTTACTTCGACCGCTTCCACAACACGATCGGCGAAGGCGATACCGACATCTCGACGTCGCATTCGCGCGGGATCGGTGATCTGCGCGTGATCGCAGGCTATGCCGGACTCTCGGCCGATCGCACCACCGGCATCCAGTTCGGCCTCAAGCTGCCGACTGGCGGCACCGACGATACCTTCCGCAGCGGGCCGCTCGCCGGCGAAATCGTCGACCGCGGCCTGCAACCGGGCACCGGTTCAACCGACCTGCTGCTCGGCGCCTACCACTTCGGCATGCTCGCGCAGAACTGGGACTACTTTGCACAGGGTTTGCTACAGCAGACGATCAGCTCCAAGGACAAATTCAAGCCCGGCACTGGCGTCAATTTCAGTCTCGGCTCGCGCTATGTCGCGAGCACCTTCTTCGTACCGCAGCTGCAGGTCAATGTGCGTGCGGAGAAACGGGAGTCAGGCGCGAATGCCGATATTCCAAACAGCGGCGCAACGCTCGCGTATCTCAGCCCTGGCTTCACGCTCAACTTCAATCGACGCTTCGCCGGCTTCCTGTTCGTGCAGGCGCCGATCTACCAGCATGTCAACGGCCTGCAGCTGGAGCCGCGCTATTCCGTGTCGGCGGGACTGCACTACATCTTCTGAGCAGGGATGCAGCACGTCACGCCGAACGGAATCGGCGTGAGGTGCCACGCCCACTCAGGAACTAAATGAAGGGACCCTTGCTTGCAGCCTGCCTACCGGCTTTTTTCGCCCTTGCCGTCACGCGGCACGCGCACCATCGTCTCGAGCAGGCGTTCGAGCATGCTGCCGTGATCGACGCAACGCCCGCTGTGCACGGGCGAGGTCTGGATCATTGTGCTGCGCGGCGCAACCAGCCAGTGAAACCGTTCGCGTGCGGGTAACCTGCCAATCGGTCCGCTGTCGTAACCACCCATGCAGATGGCGGCAAATGCGGCGAGATGGTCGCGCACGGTCTGCACGTCGACAGTCGGATCGAGTGCAAGCAGGCGCGTGTCTTCCAGCTCGATGCGCGCTTCGAGGAAACGACCGCCCTTGCACGACAGCACGACGCCGACGTTGACGAACTCGCCGCGCTCGACGCGCGGCACGACGCGGATCAGCGCGTAGTCATACGCGTGCACGGAGCGCCTCCTCGACAAACGCGTGCGGCGCCTCGATGCGCCGGCGCAGGTACTGCGCGTACGCTTCGCGATGCGCGGCCGAATTCGCGAACGGTGCATCAGCGCCGAGCCACGCCTCCGGAATCAGCCCGACGATTCGCTCGATCGTATCGCGCGTGACAACAGCGCTCAGGCGTTCGTCCGCTTCACGCAACGAACTCGCAAACGGCAGCAGCACGTGATCCTTGATCCGTGCAAACGGATTTGCCGCGCGCTCCAGATAACCATCCCAGTTGTGATGGAAGTACAACGCGGCACCGTGATCGATGAGCCACAGCTTGCGATGCCAGATCAGCAGATTGGTATTGCGTGGCGTCCGATCGACATTGCTCACGAACGCATCGAACCAGACCACCGCGGATGCGAGCTGCGCATCGGGCTGCTCGACCACGGGATCGAACGTGACCGAACCCGGCAAGTAATCGAGCGCCAGATTGAGCCCCGCACTCGCGCGGATCAGATGCTGGATCTCCGGATCTGGCTCGGTACGCGCGAGATCCGCATCGAGCTCGACCAGCACGATCTCCGGCACCGGCAAGCCGAGTGCGCGCGCGAGTTCGCCGCCGACAAGTTCGGCAATCAGCGCCTTCGCGCCCTGCCCCGCACCGTGAAACTTGAGCACGTACATACCCTCGTCGTCGGCTTCGACGATCGCAGGCAGCGAACCACCTTCGCGCAGCGGGGTGATGTAGCGGGTGGCGGAGATGGTTCTCATCGCGAGGAGGATAGCGCCAACAGATCGATCCTGCGGCACGGAGGTTGGATCGCCGGAAGGCACGATGCTGCGCGCATCCAAACAGAGCCAAAGCATCGCGGCTTCCGCCGCTCCTACAAAAACCGCAACCGCGCCTGTACAAGGAGCAGCAACAACACCGCTGTCGGAGCGCCGGAAGGCGCGATGCTGCGCGCATGCAAACAGAGGCAAAGCATCGCGGCTTCCGCCGCTCGTACAAAAGCCGCAATCCCGCCTGCACAAGGAGCAGCAACGACACCCCTGTGGGAGCGCCGGAAGGCGCGATGCTGTTTCGTCGATTTCTTACGAAGCGACCAGCGCGCAGCCGCTATCGTGCCTGATGGCTGTCGCGAACACTGGGCACATGAATCGAACCCGCTTCCCTTCGCCCGGCACAAGTGCTCTGCGCCGCGGCCGTCGATCAGAACCGGGACGAGCGTATCTGGTGACCTTTGTTTGCCGCGATCACACTCCGATGTTCGCAGACTTGGATGTCGCGACCGCTGCGGCACGTTCGCTCTCCGAACCACGGCTCTGGCGGAACTCTAACGTTCTCTGCTGGACGCTGATGCCCGACCACTGGCACGGCTTGGTGGAACTCTCCGATACCGAGAG